>CAVCTP010000012.1:0-17245 GCA_963605145.1 Tannerellaceae bacterium | reverse complement strand
CCAAATGAACAAAAGAAATTAAAAGCAACTTGTGATACCTTTAGACAAAATCCTAATTTTGATTTATTAGAAGTTATTCAACAATTAGGAAAGGGTGAAGCACTTGTATCATGCTTAGATGATAATGGAGTTCCAGGAATTAGCCAAAGAGTTTATATTTTGCCTCCTGAATCTAAATTTGGTAAACTTGATGACTCTTTATTGAATCAAATGATTAAACAATCTTTATTTGATGCAAAATACGCTTCAAGTCAAGATAGAGATTCCGCATATGAAGATATTCAAGAAATTAATGAAAACATAAAACAAGAAAAGATTAAAATAGAAGAAGAAAAGAAGCAAGAAAAAAAGAAAGAGAAAACCCAAAAAGAAATTGATAAGGCTTTAAAATCAATGGGAAGAACAGCTTTAAATACGATAACAAGAGATATAACAAGGAGTATATTAGGAATATGGAAGAAAAAATAAAAAGAATACCAATTATATTAGATACTGATCCTGGCGTAGATGATTTCTTTTGTATGGCAATTGCATTAGCATATAGCGATGTTTTTGATTTAAAAGGAATTACTACTATTGGTGGCAATAACGCAACTGCAATAACAACTAGAAACGCTCTAGCAATATTAAATCTATTTAATCGTAATGAAGTTCCAGTTGCTTATGGCGAAGATTCTTTCTTATTAAGACCATTTGAAAAAGCAGTTGTTAAATTTCATGGAGAAAATGGTTTAGGAAATGTAGAAATAGAAGATTCTAAATGTAAACAAATTGATACAAAAGCATCAGAATTTATCTATAAAACAGCTTTAAGTTTAGGTAAAGAATTAGTATTAGTTACCGTAGGACCACAAACAAATGTTGGTAGATGCTTATTAAATCATCCAGATTTAAAAGATCATATCAAAAAGATTGTTGTTATGGGTGGTGGCATTAAAACTGGCAATGCATCTAAATATGCTGAAGCAAATATTCATCATGATGCCTATGCTAGTCAGCTTATCTTAGATGCTAATATTCCTGTAGAAATGATTGGTTTAAACGCTACTCGTCAAGCACCACTTCCTAGAAGCGTATTTGATAAGATGTCTATTAATCTAAATCCAAAAATTAGAAAAATTATGCAAGACTTAATAGATTTTAGAAATGGTGAACCAATGCATGATGCTTTAGCAATTGCTACGATGATTGATAGAAATTGTGTTAATTTTAAAAAGACAAATATAAATGTAATACAAAATGGTGAAAGAGAAGGAGAAACTGTTTTTGATTTTGCTGAAAATGGTTTACATTATATTGCCGAAAGTACAAATTTAGAAAATTATTATCAAGTGCTTCAAGGCATGGTTGATAGAATAAAAATTTGACTCTAAGCAATAATTGTGCTTAAATAAATGAGTAATAAAAAGTACGTAGAAAGTAGAAGCCAACTTCTCACCTGATATCCTTAGGATTTGGGTATATCGCTACAGATTATAGTGATATTTCAAGTGGGCTTTGTCTCACTTTTTATTTAATTTAGGGGGGAAACTAATATAACAAGAAAACGTAACAACGATGAACTAGTTAATGACTCTATAAGATTTAGAGAAGTTATGGTTATCGGACCAACTGGAGAGCAGTTGGGAGTAATGTCAAAAGATGATGCATTACAAAGAGCTTATGATGAAGATTTAGATTTATTATGTGTAGCACCAAATGCACAACCACCAGTATGTAAAATATTGGATTATGGTAAGCACAAATTTGAAGCACAAAAGAAAGCTAAGGAAGCTAAAAAGAATCAAGCAGTTACTGAAATTAAACCATTGCGTTTATCACCAGTAATTGATACAAATGACTTCAATACCAAATTAAATCAAGCAACTAAATGGCTTAATAGTGGATTGAAAGTTAAGATTGATATGCGTTTCCGTGGCAGAATGATGACTAGACAAGAAATTGGTATGGAAGTCATGAATAATTTCATTAATAAACTTTCAGAAATTTCAACCGTTGACAAAACGCCAAAGCTTGAAGGCAACGTCATGTCTTGTGTATTAACACCTAAGAAGAAATAGGAGGAGCAAATTATGCCAAAAATGAAGACAAAGAAGACTCTTGCGAAAAGAGTTAAGGTTACTGGAAGTGGTAAGATCAAGAAGTTCTCTAACTATGTATCCCACTTCGCATCTAATAAGACACACAAACAAAAGAAACATTTACATAAGTCATCTTTAATGGATAAGACAGATGTAAAGAGAATCAAGGATTTATTACAAGGATAGGAGGAAAATAAAATATGTCACGTGTAAAAGGATCAACTCCTACTAGAGATAGAAGAAAAAAGTATTTAAAGGCTGCTAGTGGTTATTTTGGATCAAAGCATCTATTATACAGAACTGCTCATGAACAAGTAATGCATTCATGGAGATATTCTTGGGTTGATAGAAGAGACCTTAAGAATAACATGAGAAAACTATGGATTGCTAGAATCAATGCTGCTGCTAGATTAAATGGCACAACTTATTCTAAATTAATGCATGGTTTAAAAGAAGCTGGTGTTACAGTTAACAGAAAGATGTTATCTGAAATTGCTATCCATAATCCTGAAGATTTCACTAAGATTTGTGAAACAGCTAAAAATGGTAAGGTAGAAGCACCAAAAGCTAAGAAAGCTACTAAGAAAGCTGCAAAAGCTGAAGCAGCAGAAGAAACAAAAGCTGAATAAAAAGAGCGTTATGCTCTTTTATGGTCTGTTGGTGAAACGGTTAACACATCGCCCTCTCAAGGCGACATTCATGGGTTCAAATCCCATACAGATCACCATAAAGTACAAAAAAACTAGGAATTATCCTAGTTTTTCTATTGCTTGTTTAACTCTATTAATTGATTCATCTTTGCCCAATATTTGAGCAATTGCTGTTGCACCACCTGCTGCTACGGCTCTACCACTTAATGCAACTTGTAATGGATACATGATTGTTATATTTTTAATTCCTAATTCTTGGGCTTTAGAAGCTAAGGAGTTAAAGATTGTATCATTATTCCAATCATTTATATTTTCTAGAACTTCTAATATCTTAGGTAATAATTCTTTAGCAAGTTCAGGACTCGTTTTAGCTTTCTTATTATTGAAGATGTCTAATTCATAATCATCAACATTATTTAAGAAGGAAATCATATCTTTAATTTCTGAAAGGATATTTACACGATCATGAATTGCATCAGCAATCAATTTATAATCTAATTTATTATCAACAACATCATAGATATATGGTTTAACAAGTTCATAATATTGATTTATATCCATATTTCTAAGATATACACCATTCATCCATCTTAATTTTTCTATATCGAATATTGCACCAGTAGTTCCAATACGTTTTACATCAAACTCTTTAGCTAATTCTTCTAGTGAGAATATCTCTTTATCAATGCTAGGTGACCAGCCAAGTAGGGCAATATAGTTTAAAATTGCTTCTGGTAGATATCCTTTTGCAACTAAATCTTGGAAAGATGCATCGCCATTTCTTTTAGAAAGTTTTGAATGTTCATCCTTCATTACAGGAGGGCAATGGATATATCTAGGAATCTTCCAACCAAAGGCATTATAAATTAAATTATATTTTGGGGTAGAAGATAAATATTCATTTCCTCTTACTACATCACTTATTTCCATTAGATGATCATCAATTACATTAGCAAAGTTATAAGTAGGGTAACCATCAGATTTTAATAAAACCATTTCATCTAATGTTGAATTTTCAACTGTTATAGTTCCATATACTTCATCAACAAAGGAAGTTGTTCCAACAGGATCAACATTAAGTCTTATTACATATTCTTCGCCATTATCAATTCTTTCTTGTATCTCTTGTTTGCTTAATTTCTTACAAGGATCAACAAAATAGAAAGAATCGCCAGCTTCATCTCTTTGTTTTTGTAGTTCTTCAGACTTACAGAAACAAATATGTGCTTTGCCCATATCTACTAATTCATGAGCATATTTAGAATATATACCTGATTTCATCCTTTCTGATTGCACATATGGACCATAATTGCCTCCTACATCTGGTCCTTCATCATGATTTAAACCACATCTTTTTAATGTTTCAAATACTACATCTACTGCACCTTCAACAAGTCTTCCTTGGTCAGTATCCTCAACACGCAAAATAAAAGTTCCATTAGGATCTTTTCTAGCAATCAAGTATGCATATAAAGCTGTTCTTAAATTGCCTATATGCATATATCCAGTAGGACTAGGTGCGAATCTTGTTCTAATCTTTTCCATATTCATTATTTTAATACAATTGTAGCTTATTTGGTATAATTTATAAGAAGGTGGTGATTATATGCTTAAAGGTTTAAATCATATCGCAATAATCGTTTCTTGTGAGGAAGCTCTTGATTTTTATAAGAAATTAGGTTTTAAAGAATTATCTAGAGAATATAAAAAAGAAAAGAACCATACTGTTATGTTTTATAGAGATGATAATGGTATAACATTAGAAATCTTTATTAAAGATGGTCCTGATCACCAAAATAATCCTGAAACTAGAGGTTTAAGACATATATCATTTGATGTAGAAAATGTTGATGAAATTATTGATGTTTTAAAGGATTATGAAGTACAAAAAACATATGTTATGGAAAATGGCAAGAGAATTGTTTTCATATTTGATTATGACAAACAACCAATAGAATTCGCAGAGATAGGGAGTATAAAAATATGATATTTGAATATGATCCAAAAGGTGTATGTAGTAGACATTTTATATTTGACATTGAAGACAATAAAATTAAGTCTTTACAAATTATCGGTGGATGTGCTGGCAATACCCAAGGTATTACAAAATTAGTTGAAGGTATGGATGTAGATGATGTTATCAATAAATTAAAAGATATTGATTGTCATGGAAAGGGTACATCTTGTCCTGACCAAATTTCTGAGGCTTTAGTTAAATTTAAGAGTAGCAAATAATGAAGTTTATTTTATATTGTTTAGTTATTCTAGCAGAACTTTCAATTGATCAATATAGTAAGTTTGTTATTGTAAGAGATTTTTCATTACATCAATCAATTGAAATAATTAAAGATTTCTTTTCTATCACTTACGTACAAAATTTTGGTGCTGGTTTTTCAATACTACAAAATGCCAAAATATTTTTAAGTGTTGTTAGTATATCAGTAATAGTAATGCTTACTTATTATTTTTTTGAGAATAAGAAAAAAGATTATTTATATAAAACAGCTTATCTATTAATAATAGGTGGGGCATTAGGAAATTTAGTAGATAGATTAAAACAAGACTTTGTTGTTGATTTTTTAGATTTTAAAATATTTGGCTATGATTTTCCGGTATTTAATTTTGCCGATTGTTTTATAACTGTGGGTTGCTTTATCTTAATAATAGCTATCCTTTTGGAGCAGAAACATGCCAAAAATTGAGTTAATAGTAGATGAAGAAAATGTAGATCTTAGATTAGATATTTACTTAGCGGAAAATACACCTTTATCTAGATCACAAATACAAAAGTTAATTGAAAACAAAGAAGTTTTTTTAAATGGTGAAATCGCTAATAAGAAAACTAAAACAGCATTAGATGATTGTATCAATTTTGAATATGAAGAAAAGACAAAGACTGATATTTTACCAGAAGATATACCTTTAAATATAGTTTATGAAGATGAAGATATTATAGTTATAAACAAACCTAAAAATATGGTAGTTCATCCTGCTGTTGGTAATTATTCAGGTACTTTAGTTAATGCTTTACTTGCTCATTGTAAGGAATTATCTGATATTAATGGTTATTATCGACCAGGAATTGTCCATAGAATTGATAAAAATACTTCTGGATTACTCGT
The DNA here is from genome assembly GCA_963605145.1 of Tannerellaceae bacterium. Classification (GTDB taxonomy): domain Bacteria; phylum Bacillota_I; class Bacilli_A; order Erysipelotrichales; family Erysipelotrichaceae; genus Colivicinus. The sequence continues at coordinate 11,392 of CAVCTP010000012.1, read as the reverse complement.
ATGTGCTAAAAGTAATGAAGCACATAGAATTTTATCCGAACAATTAAAAGATAAGACTTGTTTTAGAAAATATTATGCTTTAGTAAGTGGCATTATTGAAAATGATGAAGGGGAAATTGATGCTCCTATCGGAAGATCTGAAAAGGATCGACAATTAATGTGTGTTACTTCTAAAAATTCTAAAGAAGCCATAACTTTATTTCATGTTTTGGAAAGATATAATGATTCTTGTTTATTAGACGTTGAATTAAAAACTGGTAGAACTCATCAAATAAGAGTTCATACAAAATTTATCAATCATCCAGTTATTAATGATAGTAAATATAATAAAAAAGTTATTGATGATAGTGGTCAATATCTACATGCATATTATTTATCTTTTATTCACCCTAGAACTAATAAACGTGTAGAATTTAAAACAGCTATGCCGGATTATATGAAAGAATATATTAAAAATAAAGGTGGTAAGTATTTTGGCGAATAATGATTTATATAAATTATTTCAAGTTGCAGATTTACTAGTTAGTAAATATAGTTTTAGTCAACTTATTATTAAACAAAGTGAAGTGCCACCTTTTTCAGAGTTGTGGTATTTGAATAGTAAAAGAGAAAAATATAATGTTATAAGAATTACTTTTGAAACTGCTAGTGATTATTATAAAAATGAAAATAGAATAGAAACTTGTTTAGATGCAGCTAAAAAGAGCATTAATTTTGATTATGATATTAGTTTTTTAGATATTCATGTTGATAAGGAAGAATATATAGAAAATTATGAATCTTATGATTTTATTAATATTGATGATAATTATTATCAAGGTGTAGATTTAAAAAATATCTTTCCAGAAATATATACAGCAATACATAACGTAGATGATGCTAAGAAGGAATTTTCATTAAGGACTTCAAATATTAAGAAATCAATGATTAAAAGGATTAATGATAAACTTCCTTTTATGTCACGCCATAATTGTTTATTCACTTATATCATAATGGCAATATGCGTTATTATGTATGCTGTTTCGTATTATTTAAGTTTAAATAATGATCAAAATTCTGTTTTATTATTTTTAGGTGCTGATTATAAAACTTTAACTTTAGGCTGTAAGGAATATTATCGTTTATTTACTTATGCCTTTTCTCATGCAAGCCTCATACATTTAATATCTAATATGATTTCTTTGTATTATTTAGGTAAATATGTTGAACTTAGTTATGGTCATTTAAAGTTTTTAATTATCTTATTCTTTTCTATAATTTGTGGTAGTTTATCACAAGGTATATTAACGGATAATACGATTTGTATTGGCTTATCTGCTGGTATTTATGGCTTATTTATAGTCTTTATTGTTGATACTATTAAGAAAAGATATATCAATTTAAGAACATTTTTGCCTACAATATTGATTAATATTGCCATTAACTTTATGTCAACAACGGCTTGGATATGTCACTTAGGTGGTGCTATTGCCGGTTTTACCATCTATTGGGCAATGAATAAAGATGAAAATAAAGTTTATGCTTATATATTGTTTGCTGTATTAATATTAGTATTATTAATTAAATATCTTACTTTAGATACAATTAATCCTTTATATGGTGGAACTGATGAATTATATCTAGAATTTTTAGATAAATTAGGTTTTAATATAGATAATATATTACAAAGATTAATAGATTGTTATCAAAAATATGGAGCGTAATTATGATTATATCTTGGGATGAATATTTCATGGGTTTAGCACATTTAAGTGCTTTAAGATCAAAGGATCCTAATACTCAAGTAGGATGTTGCATTGTCGACAATGATAATAAAGTTGTATCTATTGGCTACAATGGTATGCCTAGAGGCTGTAAGGATGAAGATATGCCATGGGAGAGGGTTGGTGACTTTAAAAAAACCAAATATGCCTATGTGGTACATGCGGAATTGAATGCTATATTAAATTCACCTAGATCTTTAAAAGGATGCACCTTATATGTTTCACTTTTCCCTTGTAATGAATGCGCTAAGGCCATTATTCAAGCAGGTATTAAAAAAGTTATTTATGAATCAGATAAATATTGTGGAACAGATGGTAATGTCGTTTCTAAAAGATTATTTGATGAAACAGGTGTTGTTTATGAACAACTTCCTTATGAAGTAAAAATAGATCTAAGCACTACTAAATAGTAAATTTTTTATCTTTTTTCCAATTAGAATAAAGTTCTTTTATATAAGATAATGTTTTATCTTCACCATTATCTTTTAAATACTCCAATAAATATTGAATTCTTCTAGCATTATTAGGATTCATTACTTTAATTTCATAAGAATCAGTAAAGAAATTATAGGGATAATCTTCCGTATAATCTTTTTTCTTATAGACTTTAGAAGCGGCAATTTTATCTAATACGGATTCTAAAAGATAGTTAAATGGCATATCATAATTGACATAGTTATATTCTTTTCTATCTATCCAATATTCCCAATGATGTTTATTTCTACCTTTATGATGTAGCCAACATTCAGAATAGCCTTTAATTTCCTTCTCGTAAGTAATAGGTGATCTATTACCTTGAAAGTATTTTACAGATGGTATAAATTCACTTGGCGAGTATTTTGATAAATCATGTAACAAGCCTTGTTTATACATACCACACTTAAAGCATAATGACATTACTAAGTGTCTATGCTTTGTTATAGTAGATAAATGGCCAAATAGTTTATTCACACGTAAAATTATACTTCATATTATTAAAAAATAGGCTATAATAATTTTATGCTTAATCGTCACGAAACACGTGAAAAGATTATATTCGCTCTTTATCAGCATTTATTACTTAGAAAAGATATAAATGCTTGTTTTGCGAACAATTTTGAAGAAGATGAATTAGACGATTTTATTAGAGATATTCGTATTGATTTAATTAATAATGAAGAATCTTATATTAAAGAGGTTAGTCAATATTTAGTTAAATGGACCTTTGATCGTCTTAATTTAGTTGAACAAGCCATTTTATTAGAAGCAATTAGTGAAATGAAACTTCATTTAAATGAAAAGGCTGTTGTTATTGATGAAGCTGTTATATTTACAAAATCTTATTGTGATGAACAATCTTATAAATATATCAATGGAGTCTTAGATAAGATATGTTGCAAGTAACTGTTAGTAGTTTACTTCGTTATTTAAAGAATAAATTAGATACAGATAATAATATACAAAGAGTTTTAGTAAGCGGTGAAATATCTAATTTTCATAATCATTTTTCAGGTCATTTATATTTCACCTTAAAAGATGATAATGCAGCAATAAATTGCGTTATGTTTAAATCTAATGCTTCTAAATTAACATTTACACCTAAAACAGGTGACAAAGTTATAATTCAAGCTAATACATCAATATTTGAAACTACTGGTCAATTACAACTTTATGTTTTAAAAATGAATTTAGATGGATTAGGTGATTTATATCTAAAATTTGAACAATTAAAGAATAAATTAAATACAGAAGGTTACTTTTCAGATGATCATAAAAAAGTATTAACTAAAACTTATCTTGATAAGGTTGCAGTACTTGTAGGTGATAAATCCGCTGCAATGTCTGATATTAAAACAACCTTTAATAGACGTTGGCCATTATGCAAAGTTGATTATTATCCCGTTTTAGTTCAAGGTCTAGATGCACCAAATTCAATTATTAATGAATTAAAAAAGGTCGATGAATTAGATTATGACGCCATAATCTTGGCAAGAGGTGGTGGTTCTTTTGAAGATTTATTTTGTTTTAATGATGAAAATTTAGTTAAAACAATTTATGATTTAAAAACATTTATTATAACCGGTGTTGGACATGAACAGGATTTTACTTTAGTTGATTTTGTTGCTGATAAAAGGGCAGCTACGCCAACTGCCTCGGTTGAATTAATTACTCCTAATATAATTGATACTTTAGATTTAATAAATGATTATGAATATGATTTAAATAGTATCTTAAATGATAAATTTAATAATATAAAAATGAATTATGATTATCTAACAAATAAATTATTAAATTATCAAGCACATTTAAATTTAATATCTAATGAAATTGATATGAAATTAAATAGAATTAATAATAATTTAAAATTGAAAATAGAAAGAGATAAATTAAGTCTTAAGCGTTTATCAACCTTACTTGAAGCATACAATATTAATAATACTTTACAAAGAGGTTATACAATATTAATACAAGATGATAAGGTGGTTAAGACTAAAAAAGAATTAATAGATAAAGAATTTAATATTAAATTTATAGATGGCACAATTAAGGCAAAGAAGGTATAAATATGGCTAAACAAAATTTTGAAAAGCAGATGTTAAGATTACAAGAAATAGTAGATCAATTAGAAAAAGAGAATATTGATTTAGATAAATCTATATCTTTATATGAAGAGGGTATAGAAATAAGTAAATCTTTAAAGAAACAATTAAATCAATTTGAAGATAAAATAAATGCTTTAAATGAGGTGGACAATGGATAATTTTGAAAATTATATTAATGAATATTTTGCGAAACTTAAGCCTTCAAAAATTAAGGATGCTATGATTTATGCCATTGATGGAGGAAAAAGATTTAGACCAAGAATTATTTTTTCTATATTAAAAGGTATGAATATAGATGAATCTAAAGGTTATGATGCTGCTTTAGCACTTGAAATGATTCAAACATATTCTTTAATTCATGATGATTTACCTGCTATGGATAATGATGATATGCGAAGAGGCAAACCTTCACTTCATAAAGCTTATAGAGAAGATATAGCCATACTAACAGGTGATGAATTATTAACTGAGAGTTTTGGGGTTATCGCAAATTCTAAGGATTATGATAGTGAAACAAAAGTTAATTTAATATCTACTTTATCAAAATATGCTGGATTAGATGGCATGGTTTATGGTCAATTATTAGATGTTACAACTAATCCTGATAATATTGATGATGAATTATTATTTAATATACAAGATAATAAGACTAGTGGTTTATTTAAAATATGTTGTTTATTTGCGATGTATATCGGTGGAATTGATAAAAAAGTATATTTTGAAAATTTAGGTTCTAGAATTGGTGTGCTTTTCCAAAATCAAGATGATTTATTTGATCAAATTAAATCGGAAGAGGAAATGGGCAAATTAAAATCTGATATTAAGAATAATAAGGCTACTGCTTTATGTTTATATTCAGTTGAGGAATTAAAGCAAATAATCAATGATGAATTTGAACAATTAGATAATTATTTATTAAATGCACCATTTGATACTAAATATTTAAAAGAAATTTTAAATAAAATGAAAAATAGATAGGAATTATTAAATTAAATTATAATAATAATGTAAATGCTGAAGTCTTTATATATTAAAAATTATGCCATTATTGATGAATTAAATATTGATTTTAATTCAGGTTTTAATGTATTTACTGGTGAAACTGGTGCTGGTAAATCTATTATTATTGGTGCTCTTTCTTATTTAATAAGAGGGAAGGCTGATGCTTCAATTATAAAAACAGGGCAAAATAAAGCGATAATTGAGGGAGTATTTACTATTGATGATTATATGAAAAAGTCTCTAGATGAGGCTGAAATTGGCTATGATGATGAATTAATAATTAGAAGAATAATATCTAATGATGGTCATAACTCAATTAAGGTAAATCAAGTATCAGTTACTCTTAATTTTCTTATTGAACTTCTTGGTGAACATATAGATATACATTCTCAAAAAGACAGCCAATATCTTTTAAATAAGAAGAATCATTTAATATTATTAGATAAATATTGTAAGAATGAATCTTTATTAGATGAATATAAAGATAAATATCAAATATATATAAAAGCTTTAAAGGAATATGAAGATTTAAAAAATAATACCTATAATGAAGCAGAACTTGATTATTATAAATATGATTTAAAAGAATTAGAAGATAGTAATCTAGATTTAGACGAAGAAGATGAATTGAGAAATGCTGAAAAGAAATATAAATCAGCTGAAAAATATATATCATGTCTATCTAATAGCATTAGTTTATATGATGGCGATAGTGGCATTAAAGAGAAACTATCAATATTATTGAAACAATTAAATATAGATGATGATGAAATAATTAAAATAAAAGAAAATATTGAAAATATATATTACAACTTAGATGATCAAATTTCATCTTTAAAACATATCTTAAATTCTTTTACTAATGAGGATTTTGATATTGAAAAGATTGAAGAAAGATTATATTTATATTCTAGACTTCAAAGAAAGCATAAAACAGATACTCAAGGTTTAATTAATAAAAGAGATGAATTAAAGCAAAAGATTGCCTTCTTTGAAAATAAGGATTTTGTTTTAAATGAAAAGAAAAAACAATTAGATGCTTATTATAATGATTGTTATTTACTAGCAAGCAAAATTCATAAAAATAGGGTAGATGAAGCCTTAAAACTTGAAAAGGATATAGTTTCTAATACTAGTGATTTAATGTTAAATAATGTGGTATTTAAAGTAAAAATTGATGAAGTTGAATTAAATAATAAGGGAATTGATAATGTAGAATTCTTTATTAGTTTAAACAAAGGCGAATCTTTAAAACCATTAAAAGATGTAGCATCAGGTGGCGAAATATCACGTTTGATGTTAGCTTTAAAGACTATATTTACTTCTTTAGCAGATACATCACTTATTATATTTGATGAAATTGATACTGGAGTTTCTGGCAAAGTTGGCTTAGCAATTGGCCAAAAAATGGCTGATATCGCAAGAAATACCCAAGTAATATCTATTACACATTTAGCACCAGTTGCTGCATGTGCTAAGAATCATTATTATATTTACAAAGTTGATAATAATGGTGTTACAAGTACCGCTGTTAAGCAATTAAATCATGATGAAATAATAAATGAACTAGCGTTCATTTCTAGCGCTGATAATTCTGATAAGTCTTTAGAAGCAGCAAAACAGTTATATAAAATGGCACAAGAAAGTATTAAAGATGAAAATTGATTTTGCGATTAAAGAATATATTTTATCTTTATCAACATCTGATACAAAGGCTACAAATACCATTGAATCTTATCAAAGAGATTTAAAAGATTATAATTTATATCTAAATAATAGAGATATTTTTGATACAAATGATATTAAAGATTCAATTATTGAAGAATATATTAAAGAATTAAATTCTAAATATTCTTCAGCATCAGTTAAAAGAATTAAAACTTCAATAAGAAATTTGCATAGATTTTTGAGTTTTAAGTATGATATTTTAGATCCAACAATTAATATAACTGTTTCTAAGCCAGAAAAGAAACTACCAATTTATGCCAGTCAAGAAGAAATTCAAAAATTGATGGCTATTTTTAATGATGATATTCCTGAAGATTTATTTAATCATGCGATTTTAGAGACAATATATGGTTTAGGCTTAAGAGTTAGTGAATGTTGTAATCTAAAAACTAATCAAGTTAATCTAGAAGATAGTTTTGTGAAAATAATAGGAAAGGGCAATAAAGAAAGAGTAATTCCGATTCCTGACAGTACTGTAAAGATAATGAAATATTATTATCATAATGTAAGACCATTATGGTTAAAAAAGGCCACAAATCTATTTTTTATTAACCAATATGGTAGAAAAATATATTCGGAATATGTAGAAATAATGTTAAAAAACTCTATAATTAAAGCTGGGATATCTAAGGATTTAACACCTCATAAATTGAGGCATTCATATGCTACTCATTTATTAGAAGGTGGGGCAGATTTAAGAGCAATTCAAGAACTTTTAGGTCATGCGGATATTTCAACAACCGAAATTTATACTCATGTAGATACAAAAAGAATTAAAAATACGTATCTAAATGCACATCCATTAGCAAAAGTAGGAGGTTTAAAAAATGGAAAATAAAAGAGCATTTGTAGTTGTTATTGATTCTTTAGGCGCTGGTAGCGAACCTAAATCAAAAGATTATGGTGATGATGGCGCTAATACTATAGAACATATTTTTTCCGCAACTCATGGAGAATATAAGATTCCAAACTTACAAAAGATGGGTCTTTGTAACTTATGTAATGTCGAAGGAAATCCTGCAGTAGAAAAAACAGATGCTTATTATGGCAAATTATTAGAAGATTCAATTGGCAAAGATACAATGACAGGCCATTGGGAAATTATGGGTGTTTTAACCACTAAACCAGCTATTACATTTACCGAAACTGGTTTCCCTCAAGAATTAATTGATGAATTAGAAAGAAGAACTGGTCATAAATTCATTGGTAATAAAGCAGCTTCTGGTACAGAAATTATTAAAGAATTAGGTGAAAGACAATTAAAAACTAAGGAAATGATTATCTATACTTCTGCTGATTCAGTTCTACAAATCGCAGCTCACGAAGAACTATTTGGTTTAGATGAAATTTATAGAGTATGTGATATAGCTCGTAAGATGTGTTCAGAAAATCCTGATTGGATGGTAGGCAGAATTATTGCTAGACCATTTATTGGCACAAATAAAGATAATTTTGAAAGAACTGCTAATAGACATGATTATGCTTTATCACCAAGTGATGTTACAGTTCTAGATGAGATGAAAGAGAAAGGGTATGATGTTATCTCTGTTGGTAAGATTAATGATATCTTCAATACTATGGGTATAACTGAATCTAATAAGTCTAAATCTTCTGTTGAAGGTATGAAACAAACAATAGAGATTGCCAAAAGGGACTTTAATGGTATCTGTTTCACAAATCTAGTTGATTTTGATGCTAAATGGGGTCATAGAAGAAATCCTCAAGGTTATGCTCAAGAACTTGTTTGGTTTGATGAATTATTACCTGAATTAGTAAATAATTTAAGAGAAGATGATGTATTATTCATTACTGCAGATCATGGTAATGACCCAACTTGGAAGGGTACTGATCATACTAGAGAAATGATTCCAGTACTTATCTACTCTAAATCATTTAAAGATCATAAATATTTAGGCATTAATCAATCATTTGCTTGTATTGGTGCAACTATAGCTGAAATGTTTGATGTTAAGTTACCAAAGATAGGTAAATCACTTCTAAATGAACTAAAATAATTGATATATAAAAATCGCATAACATACATTATGCGAAATTCCATATATAAAATAAAACCTATAGAAATATATGAATCTATAGGTTTTTTAATGATTATTGTTTAATTTCTACTAGTTTTTCTCTTAATTCGTTTTCTAATTTAACTAGTTCAGCTTCAGCTGCTTGACGTTTAGCTCTGCCTTCAGTTTGAATTCTTAATACTTCATCTAATGTATCAATTAATGATTGATTTGTAGTTTGAAGTGTTTCTATTTCAACAATACCAGCTTCTGATGCTTCAGCTGTTTTAATAGTTGCTTGTTGTAATGCTTCAGCATTCTTTTTAAGTAAACTATTAGTAACTTCATTAACTTCTTCTTCAGCTTTAATTGCTTCTTGAGAATGTGATAATCCTAAGGCAATTATCATTTGTGATTTCCATAGTGGAATTGTATTAACTAGTGTTGATTGAATCTTTTCAGCCATAATTGTATCGTTATTTTGAATTAAACGAATTTGTGGACTAGTTTGTACAGAAATCATTCTAGTTAACTCTAAATCATATAATTTCTTTTCAAAACGATTAATTAAATTTGAATAATCATTTGCTTTTTGAGCATCTTCAGCTAGACCTGATTGTTTAGCTTGTTCTAATAATTTAGGTAATTCTTCTTCTTGAGCAACCTTTAATTTCTTGCGTCCAGCAAGAATATACATTGTTAATTCTTTTTTATTTAATTCATTCTGTTCATATAATTCATCTAATAATGCAATATCTTTTAATAATGTTATTTGATGATTTTCTAATACTTTAACAATCTTATCAACATTAACTTCTACTTTGTCATATTTTGCTTTTGCTTCTTGAAATTTATTACCAGCCTTTTTAAATAAGCCAAATAAACCCTTTTCTTCTTCTTGGCTGATATCAAAACCCTTTAATTCAACTACTAAACTAGAAATAGTATCCCCTATTTCTCCTAAATCTTTAGTTTGAACCTTTTCTAAGGCAGAACTTGCGAATTCAGAAATTTTACTTTGACTTGCAGAACCATAAGACATGATTGCAGTACCATCAGTAATATCGATTTTTTTAGCAAATTCATCTACAGTTGCTAAATCTTCCTCAGACAACATTGAAGTATCAATATTGTCTAAATTAGCTTCTTTAACTTCTTCAGTTTTTTCTTCAGTTACAGTTGCAGTTGTTTGAGTTTGTGTTTCTTGATTTGGATCAAGAGTTAAAACAATTTTTTGTTCATCCATAATTATTCTCCTTCTAGAACAAAGTCTTCATTTAATAATAAGTCTAATTGGCCATTATCTTTTAATATACGGCTAGACTGCTTAATAATAGCCTTTTCTACTATATTTCTACTTAATCTACCATTACCACTTCTAATGGAATCAGTTGCTTGTACTTTATTAAAATAGTTAATTAATCTATCTTTAACACTATCATCAATTATATATCCGGCCTTTTTAGCGTTTATAACAGCAATCTTATATAATTCTTCGCCAGTATAATCTTTAAATTCAATTTGATTTGGGAATCTTGATTGTAATCCAGAATTAGATTCTAAGAATACTTTCATTTCTTTGGTATATCCTGCTAGTATAACAATCAAATTATCACGATTATCTTCCATTGCTTTTACTAAAGTATCAATACATTCTAAGCCAAAACTATCATTTTCACCACGATATAAAGAATAAGCTTCATCAATGAATAAAATTCCACCAATGGCTGAATTAATAACCTGCATAGTTAATGGCGCTGTATGGCCTACATATTTGCCTACTAGATTATTTCTAGTAACTTCTATTAATTGTCCATTACTTAATACACCAATAGCTTTTAAATATTTCGCTAAAATTCTAGCAACCGTAGTTTTACCTGTTCCAGGATTACCGGTAAATATCATATGTTTTGATACTTCGGTGGTTGTTAAACCTTTGGATTGTTTTATTTGTTGTGCTGAATAAAAATCTTGTAATGAGAAAATATATTCTTTAACTTCTTTAAGTCCTACTAATTCATTTAATTCATTTTTAGCTTCTTCAATAATCTTATCTTTATCTTCTGCTTTAATTAAGGCATATTTTACATCATTTATATATAATTCTTTATCTTTAACTTTAATAATTAAATCTATAACATCATCACTAGGATTATTTAATTTATATTCACTTAAAAAAGAATATAAACCATCATATAAATTATTAATATATTTAATATTTGTTCCATCATAATTATTAGAAATATAATTTAAAACATAATTTTCATAAGATAAATTAATATTTAAATTAGTTAATACTTTG
>CAVCTP010000011.1:0-17428 GCA_963605145.1 Tannerellaceae bacterium | reverse complement strand
AGATAATTCTTTGAAATAATATTTTATTTTTAAAAAAGCAAAAGAAATATTTATGGATATATCTTTAAAAAACTTAGAAATAGAATAATTAAGAGTTTCTATTACTAAGGCAAGGCTTTTAAATATATTTATAAAGAAATTCTTTATATTATTAAAAGAACTTTTTATAGATGGCCATATATTATTAGATGTCTTTTTATTATAAACTTGGTGTTCAATTTTATATCTATTAAATTTTGAACTTATCTTATATCCTAAATCAGAAAAATAAACTTTTACATCAAAAAACTTATCTTTAAGAAAAGTTTTTATTTTAATTAGAAGATCTTTTATATTTAATGATTTTGCATCATTATTAGAATCTAAATCTTTTGTTTCGCTACTTTTTCTTGCCATTACTTAATTATTATATTATTACTTTTTAAGTAAGGACATCTATTTCTTTTTAATCTTTTTATATATTAAGAAACATATTAAATACATCGCAAAGAAGACAAAGAAACCAAAAACACCAGCCACTAAGTCATAGAAATCCATATCACCAGTTCCTGAAAAACCTTGGCCTATTTCTATAGCGAATGTTACTACTAAGATAATAGTAAATACATAGGCAAATGTTACAAATATAATGCCATCATGTTTAGAAAACCATTCAAATAATGGTTGTATTATTAAACATAAACCAAAACCAAATATACCAATGATAAGGAAATGTAATTGTTTATCTGTTAATGCAAGACCTGAGTTATCATTTAAAGTTAATAACTTAGAATGCAATTTTGCGACCATGTTAATAATTAAATAAATAATTTGACTCATATGTTTTCTCCAACATCAATATTATAAACTATCGAAAAAGTCTTGTATAATTGATTTATGAACTTTAAAAATTTGAAAATTAAATCTTTAATAATTGATTTAGTAATTTGCTTATTATTTCCACTTGTTAAAGCATATACATCAGATAATAATAAATTATTAATATTTTCTGATACTTGTTTTATTATTGGACTTATTACATTGTTATTTGGAGTTATTAATTCTTTAGTATTACATGGTGATTATGATATTACTTCATTTATAATGCATAGAACTATAGCAAAGGATAAGCAAGATTATAAAGCTTATAAAAAAGATAAAGAAGATAAAAGAAAGGATAGTTTTAACTATCCTCTAATTTGTGGAATTATTTTATTAATAATTTCTTATTTAATTGCATTATTTGTTTAAAGCTTTTTCTTCTTCTTCCATCTTTTGAAGTTTAGCTTCATATTCTTTCATTTCACGATCATTTGCGAATACTAAGTGTCCAGGACGAATCTCTTGTAAGATAGGTTTTTCGCCTGAGTGGTCTCTCTTTGATTCGTCATATACAACTAATTTCTTAGCTTTTTCAATTTCTGGATCTGGCATTGGTACAGCAGACAATAGAGAAATTGTATATGGATGAAGTGGATGTTTAAATAATTCTTCAGTTTCCGCAATTTCGACAATTCTGCCTAAATGGATAACAGCGATTCTATCAGAAATAAATCTTACAACTGATAAGTCATGAGCGATGAATAAATAAGTTAAGTTCTTTTCAACTTTTAATTTATTCATTAGGTTCAATACTTGTGCTCTAATAGAAACATCTAAGGCAGAAATAGGTTCATCGGCAACGATTAATTCAGGTTCCATAATCATAGCACGAGCAATACCAACTCTTTGTCTTTGACCGCCTGAGAATTCATGTGGATATCTTGATTTATGTTCTGGAAGTAGGCCTACATCTTCTAGAGCCTTATCAACCTTAGCAATTCTATCTTCTTCATCTTTATATAGATGGAAGTTATATAAACCTTCAGATACACAATATTCAATAGTAGCTCTTTCATTTAAAGAAGCAGCTGGATCTTGGAAAATCATTTGAATAGATCTAATTACTTCTCTATCTAATTCTTTTGAAATCTTTCCAGAAATCTTTTGACCTTTGAAGAATATTTCACCTTTTGATAAGGTATTAATTCTCATGATAGCACGGCCAATAGTAGTCTTGCCTGATCCTGATTCACCTACTAGAGAGAATGTTTCACCTCTATAGATATCAAAATTAGCATTCTTTACAGCTCTAAATTTCTTACCATCTTTATCAAAAGCAATATCGACACCTTTAACAGAAAGTAGAACTTCTTTTTCACTATTCGACATAGAAAGCACCTCCCTTAGATGTCATTTGTTTGATTTTTTCATGTAAGTCCTTGATAACTTCTGGTTTTTCAACTTTTGGAGCACGAGGATCTAATAACCATGTTTTAGCGTAATGCGTATCAGTAACTTTAAAGAATGGTGGTTCTTTTACAAAGTCAATCTTTAAAGCATGTTTGTTTCTAGGGGCAAAGGCATCACCTTCGATTTTATTGAATAATGAAGGTGGAGTACCAGTAATGAAATATAAGTCTTGTCCCTTAACACCAAGTTGAGGAAGTGATGATAATAGAGCCCAAGTATATGGATGTCTTGGATCATAGAAGATTTCTTCAACAGTACCATATTCAATTATTTGGCCACCATACATAACACCAACTCTATCAGCAACATTGGCAACTACGCCTAAGTCGTGAGTGATATAAACAGCAGTAAATTTTAATTCTTTTTGAATATCTTTAATAAGTTTTAAAATCTGTGCTTGAATAGTAACATCAAGAGCTGTAGTAGGTTCATCACAAATAAGAATTTTTGGATGACATGATAAAGCAATTGCGATAACAATTCTTTGTCTCATACCACCAGAATATTGGAATGGATATTCATCAAAACGCTTTTCAGCATTTGGAATACCAACTTTTGACATTAAATCAATAGCTTGAGCCTTTGCTTCAGCAGCAGAAACACCTTGATGTTTAATAATAACTTCAGTAATTTGTGAACCAATTGTTCTAATTGGATTTAATGAAGTCATTGGGTCTTGGAAGATAGTGGCAATTTTTGCGCCTCTAATTCCTTCCCAGTCCTTATCTGTTTTTAGTTTTGTTAAATCTTTGCCTTCAAACATTATAGAACCTTGAGAAATGGTTCCATTTGTTTCAAGCATACCAGTGAATGTTTTAGTAAATACAGATTTACCTGAACCAGATTCACCAACAATGGCAAATGTTTCACCATCATATAAATCTAATGAGACATTTCTAATAGCAGTTAGATAATTCTCTCTTACTCTGAATTTAACTTCAATATCTTTAGCTGATAAAACAATATTTTTTTCTTCCATTGTCTTACTCCTTACATATGAGTACGTGGATCAGAAGCATCTGCTAATGCTTGACCAACGATATATAGTGAAATAGAAATTACTGCTAATACACCAACTGGAATCCAGAATAAGTGTGGATATGCATTCATATAAGTAGTATATTGCGAAATCATACGGCCTAAAGAAGCATCACTTTGACCTAGACCTAAGCCTAAGAATGATAAGAATACTTCATAAGAAATAGTAGAAGGAATTTCTCTAGAAACATATGTCATGATTACAGAAATTAAATAAGGAAGAATATTTTTAGTAATCATTGTCCAAGTAGAAGTACCTAAACATTTTGAAGCTAAGTTATATTCTCTATCTCTAATAATCATTACTTGTGTACGAATGAAGTATGCAACATAAATCCAGTTAGTAACGCACATAATGAATATCAATGATTTAAATCCAGAACCTAATACATAAGATAAAATCATTGCAAGTAATAAGAATGGAATGTTTGAAACAACATTATATATTTCAATCATATATTTATCGATTTTCTTTGAGAAACCCCAAATAGAACCAACAATTACACCTATTACCATATTGATGAATGTACAACCAAAGCCAATGATTAATGAGTTTTTAGCACCTGCCCAAACTGCATCAAATAGGCTTCTACCAATATTATCTGTACCAAATGGGTTTTCCCAACTTGGTGGTAAAAATCTTACAGATGGGTCATTGATATTTGGAGCATACATTGGATCATATTGAGAAAATATAGGTTGGATAATTGAGAAAGCAACAACAATAAGCATGAATATACAAACAGCTACTGTAAATTTATTTCTCAAGAATGTACGCCATACTGACTTCCAATAAGAATAACGAGGAGCAGCAATATGTTCTGATTCCTTTTCGTCAAAGTCCGCAAAGGTGAATAGTTCTTCATCTTTAACTGTCATTATCTTCCCTCCTCCTTATTAGCAAGTGAAATTCTAGGATCAATCCATGTAACAATTACATCGCCTAACAATACACCAACAACAGAAATTGTTGTAAATAAGAATGCTAAGGCAATAATCATTGCGTTGTTATAAGAGTTAATTGCATCAGGAAGCATCTTACCCATACCACCTACTGAATATACTTGTTCAGTAATGATAGCACCAGTTATACAGCCAGCCAATGATGATGGAATTCCTTGTGCAATTGGAATAATAGCATTTTTAAAGATATGATTTTTATATATTTCTGATTGATTTAAACCTTTAGCTTTTGCGAATTTAACATAATCAGAATTCATTTGGTCAACCATATATCTTCTAGTCCATAGCATTAATGAAGCAATAGATGGTAAAGCTAAAGATATACAAGGTAAAATCCATGAACGAATATCAGATGCTCCATATGTTGGGAAGGCATTTGGTAGTCCAAAGAAGGTTGAACCAATAAGCTTAAAGAAATATATATAAGCAAGAGATGGAACAGATATTATAAATATAATATAAGCCATTCCTAATTTATCTACTAACTTATCCTTACCCTTAGCCATAGCTAGACCTACAGGTAAGCCGATACCATAAGCTAAGATTAAGGCAATAATACCCATTATGAATGAAATACCAATCATAGATGGATCATCTTTAATTATGTCACAATCGGCATAATTATCTTGGAATTTATTTTTATCTAATTTATCAAGTGTATATTTATATTTAGCGCTTGTAATATCATAAGCACTCACTTCAACGTGTCCATCTTCGAATACAGTTTCAACACGTTTTTCTTGACCTTGCGAATCAGATATTACTCCCAAAACTTCTAGTGAGTTAAATGTAGGATATGATTTTCCTAAATTTAAACTTAAAATATTTTGATGAATAAATGGGAATTTTAAATTTGTATATACAAGATATTTGTGGTTACAGCCACTACATTTGATAGCTAAACCGCCTGTAGGAGTTTTACCAAAATATACTTTTCTTTCTAAATCAGGGTTGTTTTCATCTTGAACATAATTTACATTATCGATTTGAATTAGTTGCTTAAACCATTCAACAATTCGAGAAGCCATAGCTCTTTCTTTATAAGCTAATGGCGAATTAGATGCAGGAAGATACTCGATAGTATAGCCTTCAGCAGCATATTTCTCAACAAAATCTGTTTCTTCTTTTGAACCGGCTAAGTTACAAGCTGTAATTTCATCAGTTCCAGCATCATAAATGCTCGAACAATAATCAGCCATTGAAACAAAGTTTAAATATCCTAACCTCTGCCAAGTACGCATTTTATATAATTGACGTTCATCAGGTTTACCGCCAAGTTTGACAATAGTGTCGTCACTATTGAAAATTCTGTCTCTTGGTACAAGTGAGTATACTAATATAAATACGATTGTAATAACCAAAAAAATTGAAACAAGAGAACGAAGTATTCTTTTTAAATAATAGCCTTTTTCCATAATTACCTCCTACGGTCAAAATTGGGAACCCTGTAAATTACAGAGTTCCCAATGGAATTTGTTTAGTGATAATTAATAGTATTAACTATTATTCACCTTTCATCCAAGCAGCCTTAGCAGTTTCATGTTCTTCAGCTGTTTGAATCTTATCGTTGTAAACTTTCATACCCTTGAACATTGGAACGTTGTTGTATGAAGCCCAACCATAGTTGCCATATACTGCAGTGTAAGGAACAATCTTAGAGATTTGTACACCTGCACCAGAAGTAGACATAGGTCTTACTAATGCTTGTGATAATAAGTAAGCTTCTGCTTCAGCATATTTTGTGAAACGAGCATCGTTGTCATCAGTAATAGCATCAGCTTCTGCGCACATTTCACCATAAGTAGTTAAACCAACTTGTTCCTTGATAGCTTCGATTTCATCAGTAGAAACGCTAGCAACATTCAAACCTAAGTTTTGAATCATATCACCATTTTCAGGTAGGAAGATATTTAAGTAAGTACGAGGATCTTCATAGTCTGGTCCCCAACCACCGAAGAATAATAAGTCAGCATTTGTTTCTGAACCCATTTCAACATAGTACCAGCAATCATAATATGTATCAGAATCGCAAGAGATAATGTTGATTTGAACGTTTTCTGAACCTAAAGCACCTTCAATAGCAGCCTTTTCAGCAAGAGCTCTATTTGTAAAAATTTCACTAGTTTCAACACATAATGTATCTATTTGGATAGGATATGTTACTGAATCACCTAATTCTTCTTTAGCTTTTGCTAACCAAGCTTGAGCCTTTTCAACATTGTACCAAGCATCTTGACCATCTTCTAGGTTAACATCTTCATAACCTTCGATAGCATGCATCTTTTCAGTTAATACATCAACATAAGGAGCACCATCAATTCTACAGAATGTAGGAGCTACGATTGTATTTCTACATGGTCCATCAGCTAAGTCTTCGCCTAGAGAAACAGCTTCATAAGCATGAGTTGAGAATGCAGCCATGATAGCTCTACGGAAGTTAACATTTAATAATGCAGTCTTAGCAGATTCTTGAGCAACTGTATCGTTAGCTTTTGGAGAAACAGCCTTTGAAGGGTCTGTAGGTGAATTATAGATTGATCTGTTTACGTTTAAAGCTACCCAGTAACATGTAGTTCCTGTATCAGAAATATACATATTATCGCCATAGTTTTCTTCAGCATCAGCCTTGATTTCAGGGTTAGAAACACGAACACCTGTAGCATCAACTTCACCATTCTTGAACATCTTATATAAGTAGTCTGGATCGTCGTTTTCAGCAGTATAGATTAACTTAACGTTCTTAATGAATACATTTTCAGCATCCCAGTAGTTTTCGTTCTTAGTTAATTCGATAACTGATTTAGAAGTATAGTTAGAGATTACATATGCAGAGTTGTATAGAATACCAGTAGCTTCTAGAGCACCGAATGTACAAGCTTCAGCATTTGGAGAACCTAACTTACAACCTTCACCTTTAGATTCTAGGAATTCCTTGTTTACAGGGAATAAGATAGAATAAGTAGTCATTGAAGGGAAATATGGAGTTGGACCACTTAAAGTATATTCAACTGTATAATCATCAACAGCCTTAATACCAACAGCATCCCATTCAACTTCACCGTTAACATAACTATTTAAGTTAGAGATAACGTCACCAACTAACCATAGAGTTAATGATTTGAATTCAGCAGCATGTCTTAGACCTGTAACGAAGTCTTCTGCTTTAACTTCATCATAAACTTCACCATTGTTTGTAACCCATTGAGCACCTTGTCTTAGATGGAATGTCCAAACAGTAGCATCTTCGTTTTGTTCCCAAGATTCAGCCATACCAGGTGATAATACACCATACTTGTTTTGAGTTAATAAACCTTCAACACCATTGTTATAGATGTCGCCGTTAGTAGACTTATTGTTGTAGATATAGTCGAAAGTAGATAAGTCAGCTGTGTATACATAGTTGAAAGTATCTTTGTATTCATCAGCAGAAGAATCATCTTGCTTTCCTGAAGTACAACCAACAAGAACTAATAAAGCCATCAATAACACTAATAACTTTTTCATTTTTAATCCTCCTTGATTTCTTGGTTTCATTAAAAACCTAAATAGATTTTATACTAGTAATCACAAACATTTCAATAAATTTTCACGAAAATTTCACATTTTTAATTATTTTTTTACATTTCATGAAAATATTTTCATAGCATCAAATATCATATATGAATCAAATAATAATCAAGTTTATAGCAGCTTCTTTTCATCATTAAATACAAATTCACAATCATCTAGAAATTGTTTAAGATTAAATTTTTATTGTGAAGCAATTTTGCATAATAAATTTTTTAATTTATTATGCAATCTTTTTGCACAATAAATATCTTTTTGATTTATTGTGTAATATTTTTGCACAATAAAATATTTAATTTATTGTGCAATTTAATTCACTATTGCATAATAAAAATCCCTAAGTCTTATGGCTTTAGGGATTTGTATGTTTTATTAACTAATCTTTAAATTATTGAAGATAAAGTATTTTGGTCCTTTATATATAGGAGAAGTAGTTTCTTCTTTTGAGAATTCTACATTCTTCATATCTTCATAGATATTGCCAGCAATAGAGAAACCTGTTAGAGGAATATATTTCTTACCATCAAAATATCTAGCAAGTCTTACTTCTCCTCCCCAATAACCACTACTTTCTTCAAGTTGAGGTGATGAGAATGTTTCAATAATTAGATGCTTTTGTTTCTTATAATCACAAGGTTTTGCATCTATTTGACATACTGGATAAGTTCCTGTAACCTTATCAACATTTAGATAATAGCCAAATCTGATATCACCATGATTAGCTTTAGCTTTACCATTTGCGATAATCTTCTTACTCTTTAATACAACACCATGATTATCATATTTCTTAGAATCAGCACAGCCACTAATTGTACCTTTCATTGTTAGATTAAACTCATTATTAGAAATTGTGTCATTAATATTGTAATGATTATATTTCATGAATGTTGACCTATATGATAAATCATTAGTAAGATTACTTACTATAGTTTCAAGCATATCATTCTTAACTAATACTTTAATATCACTTGGTAATTCAACATCTTTTAAAGTTAAAGCATTAGCTCTATCTTTTGCGAGCTTCAAGATTTCATCAACTTCATCAGTTACTTGTTTGTAGTCAATCTTATTAGATTTGTAGTATTTATATAATTCAAATTCTTCCTTTTTATTAGACCATGTTGGAATACATTCTAGTTCAATCTTAAAAGAATTAGATTTATGATCAATTCCCTTTGAATTAATAAATTCTTCTTTAAATTCAGAAACAAATATTTCAGTTGAATTAATCCAGCCATTCTTATATACATCAGCTTTAAATACTGCTTTAGCAACCTTAGATGCAATATCATTTAAATCTCTATTTGTTTTAGAAACTTCAACAATATTTTCAGTTTTATCAGCTAATGGATAATAATCATTTTTAACTGCTTTTGCCTTTTTAACAGCATCATTAATCTTTTTATTTAATGATTTTTCATCATCTGCTGCTGTTAAAGTTACTGTAGAAGATCCTATAGTTTTATTATTGCTTACATAGATTTCTATTTTTGTATTACTAACCTTAACTGCACGATTAATTTCTAAGTGATCTAATACATAGAATAATTCTCTAGAATCCTTATCAACAATGCTTATTTCATAATCACTAATATTTTTATTAGCTTTTAATATTGCTTTAATATCTTTAACTTTCATTATCCTAACTTAGCCTCCGCTTTTAAATATGGTCCACCATCTGCGACAAATACCCATTCCTTATGGCCCTTGCCACACATTCCTGAACCATGTACTGTAACCTCTTTTGAAACCATTGATATAGAACTTAATAAATCTATAACATAGCCACTTATTACTACCGGAGAAATTAATTCACCAGTAAATTTACCATCTTTAATCTCTAAACCATAAGATGCAGTACATTGAATTTGCCAGTTCTTAGGATCTTCCATACCATTATTTGTTTGGCATAATAAATAACCATGTTTAACTGATTTAATCATATCTTCATAGTTATCTTGACCAGGTCCAAACCAAGTATTAGTCATACGAGTATAAACTTTTCTTTGATATGATTCTCTTCTACCATTGCCTGTAGGTTTAGTTCCTAAAACCATAGCACTTAAACTATCTGATATACCAGTTTGAAGAATACCTTTTTTAATGATTTGCGTATTAGAAGCTTCTACACCATCATCATCAAAGAAATAAGAAGCAGCAGAAAGACAACTTGCTGCACCATCATACATATCAACAATCTTAGATGCAACATATTTGCCTACATAATCTTTTGCCTTAGCTCTATTCTTAACAAACATATCCATTTCTACACCATGGCCAAATGCTTCATGGGCAATAAGACCTGATATAGATGGATCAGTAATAATGGTATATTTACCTGGTTTTACAGGTTTTGCTTTCAATAATTTAATATTGATATCTAAAACATCATCAGCTTCTTTTTCGAATTTAGATAATGCTAAATCGCTATCTGCTTCCCCTTGTGCACTATAGTTATCTTTGATGATATCGCTGTCTCTTACAACAGTAAGTAACATAACATTAATCCAATCATATTTCTGACTTAAACATTTCTTATCAGAAACAAATATTTTAGATGTTTGTCTTTTAACATATCTAGTAATAA
This sequence comes from Tannerellaceae bacterium, assembly GCA_963605145.1. Classification (GTDB taxonomy): domain Bacteria; phylum Bacillota_I; class Bacilli_A; order Erysipelotrichales; family Erysipelotrichaceae; genus Colivicinus. The sequence continues at coordinate 7,002 of CAVCTP010000011.1, read as the reverse complement.
CATTAATAACTCTTTCATCTTTTGCTTGTAAAGATTCTTTAACTTTATTTAATCTATCCTTAATTTCCTTATCAGATAAATTAGAACTGTCTTCTCTTAAAAAATCTTCAACATGTTCTTGTTCTTCAAGCATTTTAACTTTAAAGTCACTACTTACTGGCTTATCTAAAGTAATAGATTTAATAATATCATTTACTTTTAAACCTCTAATGTCATTACAAGAATATTCGGAATATCTACCATCTTTATATACTTTAATGACAAAACCACATTCATTATCTAAATCATCAATAGAATTTGAATGTGTAGATACACTGATAACTTTGTTATTCACAAATGAACCAAGAATAGAAACATAATCATAATGTTTTCTTAGTTTTTCTACCAACTGTTTTGCATCTATAATCCTGCTTTTTAAATATTGGTTTAACATTTCTTATTTTCCTCCATCTCTAACATTGCTTCTTCCCATTTATCTTCTAAAGCATGTATTTGATTATGAATATCATCAATCTCTTCATCCAAAGATTTCATTTTATTCATATCTTGATAATACTCTTCTTCATATCTTAATGCACGTTTATCTTCTAGTAGTTGTTCTAGTTCTGAAATCTCTTTTTCTAATTTATCAATATTATATTTAGGTTTTTTCTTTAATACTTTTAATGGAACAGTCTCTTGTTTCTTTTGTTTTTCTTCCTTGACCTCTTTTGCCTTTACATCTATATAATCTTTATAACCATCAGGATAATATTTAACCTCATCTTTATTTATAACTAGGCAACTACTTGCTACCTTTTTAATAAAGTAACGATCATGGGATACAAATAATATTGTTCCATCATAATCATTTAAAGCATTTTCTAAAGCTTCTTTAGAAACAATATCTAAATGATTGGTAGGTTCATCTAATATTAAGAAATTGGCATTCTTAAGTAATAATTTTGCTAGAGATAATCTTACCTTTTCTCCACCTGATAAATTATTTACTTGTTTAAATACCTCATCAGCAGTAAATAAAAATGCTCCTAGAGTAGATCTAATCTTGTATAAATCTAAATCAGGGTAATCATTCCACAATTCTTCAATAACAGTATTGCCACTAGTAAAGTTGGCTAAGTTTTGATCAAAATAAGCAAATTCAATTTGATGGCCAAATAACATATAACCATCTAATGGTTTAATTTGGCCAATAATTGTTTTTAATAATGTGGATTTACCTGTACCATTATCGCCCATTACACAAATCCTATCGCCACGCTCAATATTTAAACTAATCTTAGCAAGTGGATGATCATAGCCTATAACAAAGTTATCTAAACTTAAAACATTCTTGCCACCTTTAACACCGCAAACAAATTTAGCTTTGAATGTTTTATTATCAGCCTTTTTAGGATCTTCAATAATATCCATTCTTTGTAGGTATTTAATTTTAGATTGGGCAAAAGCGGCTTTATTAGTCTTATATCTAAATTTTTCAATTAATTCTTCTAATCTTTTAATATCTTTTTGTTGTCTTTTATAAGCTGCTTCTTGATGAATAAAATCATTCTTTTTTTGTTCAACAAAACTAGAATAGTTACCATTATATTTTTTAATTTCCCCATATTCTAATTCATAAACAATATTAACTGTTTTATCTAAAAAAGTTCTATCATGGGAAACTATAATCATAGCCTTTTTATATTTAGATAGATAGTTTTCTAACCATTCAATAGTATTTATATCTAAGTGGTTTGTAGGCTCATCCAATAATAATAAATCAGGTTTGGAAAGAAGTAATTTGGCGAAAGCAATCTTAGTTTTTTCTCCACCTGAAAAACTAGCTACTGGTCGATCAATATCTTCTTTTTTAAAGCCAAAACCAGCTAGTACAGTAAACATTTCCGAATTATAGGTATAACCACCTTCTAATTTAAATTCTTCTTGTAACTTAGAATATTGTTCTATTAATTTATTATCATGATTGCTTTCTAATTCAATAGATAGTTTTTCTAATTGTTTTTCTTTATCTAATAAACTTTTAAATACTTCTTCGAATTCTTGTCTAATAGTTAATTCAGAATTAATTAAAGCATTTTGTTTTAAAAAGGAAATAACTGCCTTATTACTGATAAATACTTGACCAGAGTTTAATTCTTCTTCACCAGTAAGTACCTTTAAAAGAGTGGTTTTACCACTCCCATTGCGACCTACTAAAGCGATTCTTTCGTTCTCGTTTACAGTAAAATCAATATTTTCAAATACATCATTGGTACCATAAAATACGGTACCATTAGAAATTTGAGCTAACATTTTAATAAATTAAATTCTTAGGAGTTCTAGGATATGGTAATACATCTCTAATATTTTCCATACCTGTTAGATACATAATCATTCTTTCAAAGCCAATGCCAAATCCAGCATGCTTACAGCCACCATATCTTCTAAGGTCTAGATACCATTCATAACCCTTAATATCCATGCCTAATTCGTTCATTCTATTTTCTAATACATCAAGTCTTTCTTCACGTTGAGAACCACCAACTAATTCGCCTACATGAGGTACAAGTAAATCACATGCAGCAACAGTCTTACCATCATCATTTTGTCTCATATAGAAAGCCTTAATATCTTTTGGATAATCAGTTAAGAATACTGGACCATTAACTATTTGTTCACAAATGTAACGTTCATGTTCCGTCTTTAAATCACAGCCCCATTCAACTTTATTTTCAAATTTAACTGGAGCCTTTAATAATAAATCAATAGCTTCAGTATATGGCATTCTTCTAAATTCTGAATTTAATACCGAATTTAGTCTTTCTAATAATGTCTTATCAATCATGGAATTGAAGAAATTCATTTCTTCTGGACAATTATCCATAACATATTTAATACAGAACTTAACACAATCTTCAATTAATTCCATATCATCTTCTAAATCCGCAAAAGCAATTTCTGGTTCAATCATCCAGAATTCATTAGCATGTGTCTTAGTATTAGAGTTCTCAGCTCTAAATGTAGGGCCAAAAGTATATACATCTCTAAATGCCATGGCAAATGCTTCAACATGTAATTGACCAGATACAGTTAAAGATGCATGCTTGCCAAAGAAATCTTCATCATATTTATCATCCTTACGGCATGTTACAGTAAAACATTCTCCTGCACCTTCAGCATCATTACCAGTAATTATTGGTGTATGAACATAAACAAATCCTTGTGATTGGAAGAATTCATGAATTGCCATTGCTAGTACTGATCTAACACGGAATACTGCCATAAAAGTATTAGTTCTAGGACGTAAATGTGGTATTTCTCTTAAATATTCAAAACTATGTCTTTTCTTTTGTAAAGGATAAGTATCAGCAGCCTTTCCTTCTATTTCAACTTCAGTTGCTTGAATTTCAAATGGTTGCTTATTTTCAGGTGTTAAGATAAATTTTCCAGTTACCTTAACTGAAGAACCTGTTAATAATTTAACTACTTCATCATGATTATTTAGATTAGGATTATAAACTATTTGGGCATTCTTAAAATATGTTCCATCATTTAATTCAATAAAGCCAATAGAACCATTATCTCTATTTGTTCTAATCCAGCCCTCAACTTGAACATATTCAATTTGATCTAGTTCAATTTCTGAACAACCTCTTGTTACCTCATAAAGTTCTCTAATTGTGTAAAAATCTAACATAAATAATCACATATGATACAAAGTATCATTTTCCCTTTCCTACCTTTGTATATTTATGTAATGACAAAGGTTTAAACATTACTTTATCTTACTTACTTAAAGTAAGTTTAGATCTTATTTTAATGAATTAACTTCAAATACTAATTCTTGAATTGTAGAAACAACATCTACATCACTTTTTATCATATCTTCTGGTAATACAAAGTGTTCTCTTGTGAAGTTAACAATTCCCTTAACGCCCAATTTATGTAATCTATCAACAATACTTTGAGCACCGCTAGGAATACATAATATCGCAATCTCACAACCCTTAGGTATCTTTTCTTCTAATTCATCTATATGATAAACAGGTACATTAACCTTTGGTTCTTTATTCCTTTTTTCAGGTTTTAAATCAAAGGCACAAACAATTTCTCCTGCCACATGATTCCAATTGTTGTAGTTTAAGATTGCTGTTCCAAGCCTTCCTACCCCAATTAAAATCATTTTTTCATCATAATCTTCACCTAATTGTTTGGCAAAGATATTAATTAATTCATCTACATCATAACCATATCCTTGTTTACCTAATTGGCCAATCAAAGAAAAATCTCTTCTGATAGTTGTTGATTTAATATCAACTAAAGCAGCTAAGTCCGAAGACATAACTTTTTTTACCCCATCATCAGAAAGTTTTCTTAAGGCTTTAAGATATATAGGATATCTTTTTAATGTTGCTTTTGATATCGTTTTCACAAGTCCCATTATAATATTTTAATTTGTGAAGGTTCAAGTAATTTTAACTAGTCTTCAATTGACATTGTTGACATACTTGGCGCATCAAAGTCAATGAATTTATCATGCTTTAAATAATGAAGTGCTGCACAAGCAATCATTAAAGCGTTGTCAGTGCAATATTTAAGTGGTGGAAGAATTAAATCAATATCTTTATCCTTAAAGTTTATTTCCATCATCTCACGAAGTCTAGAGTTACAAGCAACTCCACCCGCTAATACTACCGACTTACAAGGATATAATTCTAAGGCTTTCTTAGTCTTATTAACCAAAGTAGATAAAGCAACTTCTTGGAAGGCATATGCCAAATCATTTTTATTGATTTCATTACCTAAGGCAGTTTGTTTTTTAACTAATTGGAAGACGGCATTTTTTAAACCTGAGAAAGAGAAATTCAAGCCATCAACTTTTGGTGTAGGCAATTGATAGTTAGGCTTTCCTTGTTTTGCGAGTCTATCAATAACTGGGCCTCCAGGATATGCTTCATTCATAACTCTAGCAACCTTGTCATATGCCTCACCTATTGCATCATCTAAAGTGGTACCAATAATCTTAAAATGTTCATCATCTTCAATATAAACAAGTTCTGTATGACCACCTGATACAACTAGTGCCATCATAGGATATTCTAAAGGCTTTATCATTTCATTAATAAAGATATGTCCTTTTAAATGGTGAACACCAATTAATGGTTTATTGTAAAAGAATGCTAAAGATTTAGCGGCAATAGCACCAATATGTAAAGAGCCAATTAAACCAGGACCAATAGTATAAGCAATTGCATCAACATCATCAATACTTATATTTGCTTGTTTTACGGCAGAATCAACAATTGTTGAAATCTGTTCAACATGCATTCTAGAAGCAATTTCAGGTATTACTCCACCAAATCTCGCATGAACATCGATTTGGGAAGTCACAACTGAACTTAATACATTTAAATCTTCATCTAAGATTGCACAAGCTGTTTCATCACAAGATGATTCTATCGCTAGTACAATTCTAGGTTTTTTATGTTCTACAATCTTTAACATATCGTATGCATCCTCACCATCACTATAATATTTCTTTCTAGTTCTCATTGTTTCAAAACTATTTTTCTTATATAAATTTATTGCTGCCTCATTAGAACAGCGCACTTCTAAATGGGCATATTCGCAACCACAATCATCTGCTTCTTTTAGTAATCTATCTAACATCTTTTGGCCATATCCTAGTCTGCGATATTTCTTTTTCACTGCAATTCTAACAATATCGCAATTTTCAAACATCAGCCAAAGGCTACCATAACTTATAATCTCATCATTTTCCTTTTCGACAAATAGACGACATAATTCTTTATTATCTATTTCTTTAAGAAAATTATCTTTAGGCCATGGTTCAGGAAATGTTTCTTTTTCAATTTCTACTATCGCATCAACATCCTCAGGAGCCATTTGCTTAATCATCGATAATAATTCTCGCTTTCCTTAAGATATTCTGGACATAGATAAGCAATTTTATCTACCTTTTGCCATGAATCTTTGGTAGCTAAGAAAGCCTCAGGAATATTAGGATAATTATCTTCACCATTAAATAAAGATGCATCACCCACAACGTTATAATCCTTTGTTTCGATTAAATCTAAAGGCAATACTTGATCTTCCATTATAATAGAGCCCGAATTATAAACACCTACATATGCTCTATTGGCTCTAGCATTCATTATTACCATAGTATTTTCTTTATTGCCAGCATATAGACATAATGTTGAAATAGTATATAATTCAATATCTAATTCTTCCGCTATAACCTTACCAATTGTCATAGCGATTCTAGTACCGGTGTAAGATCCCGGACCCTTTGTAATGCATATTGCATCAATATTCTTTCTATCTATACCCGCTTTGTCAAATACCTTTTTTAATGCCCCAAAAACTTCTTCAGATTGCCTTTTAAAACATTCATATGAGACAGAAGAAACAATTGTCTCATCTTTAATTAAGGCACAAGTTAAATATTTATATGCTGTATCAATACACAATGTCAACATGAAATGCTCCTTACAATATCTATATATTTATCACCATGATTAATAAAATTAATTTCTCTAGTATTATCATCAATATATTTAAAATCTACTTCAATATAATCTTTAGGTAAATAACTTTGATAGTATTCAGGCCATTCCACAATTGTTATACCTTCATCTTCATACTCGCTAATACCTAAATCATATTCATTATTTTCTAGTCTATATGCATCGATATGATATAAAGTTAAGTCACCATTATAAATCTTTAAAATGGTAAAGGTAGGAGAATTAATAACTTGTTTAATATTTAAAGCCTTGCCAATTCCCTTTGTGAATGTTGTTTTTCCTCCTGCTAAGTCCCCTTTTAAAGCCACAAAAGTTCCTTTGCTTAATAATTTACCAAATCTTTCTCCTAGTTCTATAGTTTGATCTTTAGTATATGTTTTCATAACTAAATAATTATATAACAATAAATACTTAAACATAAAAAAAGAACTCTTTCGAGTTCTTTTTAACCGGCAACGTGCTTGATTCA
>CAVCTP010000010.1:0-17737 GCA_963605145.1 Tannerellaceae bacterium | reverse complement strand
ATTGAAAACGCTTTCATTATGTGATAATTGTGTGCTAAAATAATAACAAGGCAAAAGGAGATGATTAGATGCAAGGCAAAGTGAAGAGATTCAATAAGATTAAGGGATTTGGTTTCATTACCACAGATGATGGTCGTGATGTCTTTTTCCACTATTCGCAAATAATCATGGATGGTTATAAAACCATAGATGAGGGTGCAACAGTTGAATTTGATCTTGTTGAAGGTGAGCGTGGACTACAAGCACACAATATAAAAGAGATTAAATAGGCGAGAAAAGGTTAGTCATATGGCTAACTTTTTTAATGGTATAATTATCTCATTGGAGTAAAATATGGGATTAATAGATAAATTATTTAATAGTGATAAAAAGATATTACAAGATGTAGAAAAACAAGTTAGGCCAGTAGAACAATTGGCTGATAAAATGGCTAGTCTTAGTGATGATGAATTAAAAAATAAGACAGTCGAATTTAAAAAAAGATTAAGCGAAGGTGAAACCTTAGATGACATAATGGTAGAGGCTTTTGCGGTGGCAAGAGAAGCCGCTAAAAGAGTTATTGGCGAATATCCTTTCTTTTGTCAATTAGAAGGTGCTTGTGTATTGCATCATGGCGATATTGCCGAGATGAAAACAGGCGAAGGTAAGACCCTAACTTCTGTTATGGCTGTTTATTTAAATGCCTTAAGTGGTAAAGGTGTTCATGTTATTACAGTTAATGAATATTTGGCTCAAAGAGATAGTGAATGGATGGGTAAGATTCACCGCTTTTTAGGTTTAACTGTTGGTTTAAACTTAAGATCAATGACACCTGCTGAAAAAAGAAAAGCATATGAATGTGATATAACTTATACAACTAACTCTGAAGTAGGTTTTGATTATCTAAGAGATAATATGGTAACTAGAGTCGAAGATAGAGTACTAAGAGAATTAAACTTTGCTTTAGTTGATGAGGTTGACTCAATTTTAATTGATGAATCTAGAACTCCTTTAATTATTTCGGGTGGTCAAAAACAAACAGCAAATTTATATATTAATGCGGATAGGTTTGTAAAAAGATTAACTAATGATGAAGATTATATTATTGATGTTAAGGAGAAAAATGTTCAATTAACAGAAAAGGGTATTGCTAAGGGTGAGAAGGCTTTTGGAGTAGAGAATCTATATGATTTGTCTAATACATCTTTAGTACATTATATAAATCAAGCTTTAAAGGCAAATTATATAATGCATAAAGATGTTGAATATGTTGTTGAAGATAAGGAAGTAATAATAGTTGACCAAAATACCGGTCGTAAGATGCCTGGTAGAGAATATTCTGATGGTTTACATCAAGCAATACAAGCTAAAGAAGGCGTTCCAATTAGGCAAGAGACTACAACTTTGGCTACTATTACTTATCAAAATTTCTTTAGATTATATTCTAAATTAGCTGGTATGACTGGTACCGCTAAAACTGAGGAAGAAGAATTCTTATCAATCTACAATATGCGAGTTGTTGAGATTCCAACAAATAAACCAATCGCAAGAATTGATAATTCTGATTTGGTATTTGGTACTAAGAAGGCTAAATATAATGCTTTATTAAATGAAGTAAAGGAATTATATGCTAAGGGTCAACCAGTATTAGTTGGTACAATTTCGGTTGAAACATCTGAATATTTATCAAAATTATTTAAACAAGCTCGTATAAAACATGAAGTATTAAATGCAAAGAATCATGCTAGAGAAGCAGATATTATAGCTAAGGCTGGTAGAGAAGGTTCGGTTACGATTGCCACTAATATGGCAGGCCGTGGTACTGATATTAAGTTAACAGAAAAGTCTAGAGAGTTAGGAGGCCTAGCAGTAATAGGCTCAGAAAGACATGAATCTCGTCGTATTGATAACCAATTAAGAGGTCGTTCTGGTAGACAAGGCGATCCTGGTTATTCTCGTTTCTATGTATCTTTACAAGATGACTTAATGGTACGTTTTGGTAGCGATAGGATAATGGGCATGTTTGAACAATTAGGTGATATGCCTATTGAAAATAAGATTGTTACTAAAGCAATATCAAGTGCTCAAACTAGAGTTGAGGGATTGAACTTTGATATTCGTAAATCATTATTAGACTATGATGATGTTATGAGACAACAAAGAGAAACTATGTACGCTCAACGTAACTATATTCTTGAAAATGATGATATCCATTCGGTTGTTGAAAATATGTTTAAACGTGAGATGGAGAATATTGTTAAAGCAAATACAATTGAAGATGGCAAAAAGACTATTATTGATTGTGAAGCAATTGCCAAACGTTTAAATAATATGGGTTTAAGTAAATTTGAAGCAAAGGATATTGAAAACTTAAATTCTGAACAAGTAATAGAGAAGTGTTTAAATGCTTCTTTAGGTGCTTATGAAAATAAGATTAAGCCAGTTAAACAACAAATATTGCCAATTGAAAAGACAATGGTATTAAGATTGATGGATCGTGCTTGGCAAAATCATATTGATGTTATGTCTAAATTAAGAGAGGGTATTCATTTAAGATCTTATGCCCAAAATAACCCTTTAGAAGCTTATATTGAAGAGGGCTTTGAATTATTTGAAGAGATGATGAATACCATATCTAATGATGTTGTAACATTCTGTAATAATTTAAAAATTGTATTAAAGGAAAAATAAAATATGGAAATATATGAAATGAAACAAAGCCTAAACACTTCCTTAAAGAAGTTAAAAGATTTAGGCGACTCTCTTTGACTTAGCTAATATTGATAATAAATTAAAAGAATTAGAAGCTGTTCAAGCAGATGAGTCATTTTGGTCTAATCAAAAAAAGGCTAGAGCTACAATTCAAGAATATAATACTTTAAAGAATTTAAAGGAAAAGTATTATCAAAATAAAAAGAATATTGAATCATTATTAGAAGAATTAGATGAATTAACTAAGAACTATGATGAAGAACTTTTTGATTTGCTTAATGAAGAATATGTAGATACTAATAAGGCCTTTGAAGATTTTGAAATAAATGTTTTATTATCTAATGATTATGATCATTCTAATGCCATACTAGAGATTCATCCTGGAGCTGGTGGTACTGAATCTCAAGACTGGGCTGCTATGCTTTTTAGAATGTATCAAAGATATGCCCAAAATAATGGCTATGGCTTTGAAGTATTATCATATGAAGATGCTGATGAAGCAGGTATAAAGTCATGTTCCGTATGTATTAAAGGTGAGATGGCATATGGCTATTTAAAAGGCGAAACTGGTGTTCATCGTTTAGTAAGAATTAGCCCATTTGATGCCTCAGGTAGAAGGCATACTTCCTTTGCTTCTGTTGAAATAACGCCTGAATTTAATGATGAAATAGATATTGTTATTAAAGATGAAGACTTACAAGTAGATACTATGCGTGCTTCTGGGGCAGGTGGCCAATATGTCAATAGAACTGATAGTGCTGTAAGAATGAAACATATTCCTACGGGTATTGTTGTTTTCTCACAAGCTGAAAGAAGCCAAATCAAAAATAGAGAAAAGTGTCTTCAAGTTTTAAAGTCTAAACTATATCAAAAGGCTATTGAAGATAGGGAAAATGAAAAACGAGCATTCAAGGGTGAACAAAAAAGAATTGAATGGGGTTCACAAATTAGGTCTTATATCTTTTGTCCATATACTTTAGTTAAAGATCATCGTACAAATTATGAAGAAGGTAATGTTGATAAGGTTATGGATGGCCAAATTAATAACTTCTTATTTGAATATTTAAAAGGACAAATATAAATGAAAAAGAATATTAGTTTAATAACATTATTATTTTTAGTATTAGGAATATTATTTGGATTATTTCTACCTAATTATGTAGAATATATTTCTTTTATAGGAACAATATATATCAGTTTTTTGAAATACATGGTTGTACCAGTAGTTTTTACTAGTATTAGTGTTTCTATTTATAATTCTCATAAATTAAAGTCTAATTTAGTTCCTATAACATTATTAGTATTTGCTTTGATGTTTATAGCTACCTTCTTATTAACATCAATTATTGTTACCTTAATTGACCCTAGTTCAGGCTTTGTATTAGAGAATAGTTCGTGGGAAGGTGAGACAACTACTATTGGTATTGCTTCGATATTGATTAATTTAGTTCCAAAAGATTTAAATAAATTCTTAAGTGGTTCTTATTTATTCTTTGTTATACTATTGGCCTTTGTTGTTGGCTTTGCTTGTAACTACTTCAAAGCAGGAGAAAAGGTAATTGATATTATTAAGAAAATTAAAGATTTCTTATACAAGTTCTTAGAATATTTTATGTATATATCACCACTTGCGGTATTTAGTTTAATATCAAATACTATTGTCAAATATGGTTCGATATTATTAGGAATTGGTGTTAAATATATCTTAACGGCTTATATTTGTACTATTGCGGCATTATTAATAGTTATGGTATTACCTATATTACTAATATGTAAAATGTCACCATTAACTTTTATTAAGAAGGTATATAAGATATGGACTATGACTATTTCTACTTGTTCTTCGGCAGCAACTTTGCCTTATACCATGAAGACATGTAAGGAAGAATTTGATGTACCAGAAGAGGTAACCGATGTTGTTGTACCACTTGGTACTACTATCCATATGTGTGGTGGTGCGGTATCATTTGCCTTATTAGGATTATTCTGTAGTAAATTATTTAATGTTGAAGTAACATTTGGTCAATATATCTTAATGCTTATCAGTGCTTTATTAATAAATATGGCAGCTCCAGGTATTCCAAATGGTGGCGTAGTAATAGGGGCAACATATCTACAAATATTAGGAATTCCATTAGACTTTATAGGTTTCTATAGTGGTATCTATAAATTATTAGATATGGTATATACCTCATTAAACGTTACTGATGATATTGCATCTAATGTCATAATCAATTATTTGAATAATAAAGCAAAATAATTGTAAAATAATAGTGGTTTTGATAGATAGAGTAATTGCCAAATATTTATAGAGAGATTGTGTTAGGTGGAAACAATCAATATAAGGTAGTGAAGATGGATCTTGAACTTTATTAGCGATATGTAGTTAATAACGTTTACTCGCGTTAAGAGTTTAAGTTAAAAAATAAGGTGGTACCGCGTATTAACGCCCTTGTGCTACCTTTTTATTTTGGAGGAATTGTATGAGCGAAAAGAAAACATATTATGTAACAACACCAATTTATTATCCAAGTGATAATTTCCATATTGGACATTGTTATACAACAGTAATTGCCGATGCCTTAGCACGTTATAAGAAACTAAAGGGTTATGATGTCTTTTTCTTAACTGGTTCTGATGAACATGGTCAAAAGATTGAAGACCGTGCTAAAAAAGCCGGTTGTACACCTAAGGAATTTATTGATCCAATCATTGAAAATGCTAAAGACTTATGGAAGGCTTTAGATATTGAATATGATCGTTTCATTAGAACAACCGATGAAGATCATGTTGCTTGTGTTCAAAAGATTATGCAGAAGTTATATGACCAAGGTGATATTTATAAGGGATCATATGAAGGCTGGTATTGTACACCATGTGAATCATTCTGGACTGAATCGCAACTTGTTGATGGTAAGTGCCCAGATTGCGGTAGAGAAGTAAAACTAATGAAAGAAGATGCTTACTTCTTAAAGTTATCTAAATATCAACCAAAACTAGAAGCATGGTTAAAAGATCATCCTGAATTAATGCAACCAGAATCTAGATACAATGAAATGTATAATAATTTCTTAAAACCAGGTTTAAAGGACTTATGTGTATCTAGAGCAACCGTTAAATGGGGCATTCCATGTACCTTTGATGAATCGCAAACTGTCTATGTATGGTGCGATGCTTTAAGTAACTATATTAGTGCTTTAGGATATTTAAGTGATGATGATTCATTATTTAAGAAATATTGGCCAGCTGATTTACATCTAGTTGGTAAAGAAATCTTTAGATTCCATACAATTATTTGGCCTATTATGTTGATGGCTCTAGGACTAGAACTTCCTAAGAAAGTTTATGGTCATGGCTGGCTAACAATTGGTGGCGGTAAGATTTCTAAATCAAAGGGTAATTATAAAGATCCAAGAGAATTCATCAAAGATTATGGTGTTGATACTGTAAGATATTTCTTATTATCAGAAGTTCCTTTTGGTTCAGATGGCAACTTCTCTGAAGAACTAATGGTTGAAAGAAGAAATTCTGATTTATGTAATGTTCTAGGAAACCTTGTTAATAGAACAATTTCTATGGCTAATAAATATTTTGGTGGTACTGTTACTATAAATAACAATCCTACTGATTTAGATAAAGAAGTAATAGATTATCTAAATTCTATGGCTCAAGAAGTAGATAAGAAAATGGATGAATTAGATATTCCAAATTCTTTGAAATTAATTTTCGCTAGAATTGAAAGATTAAATAAATATATTGATGAAACTGCTCCTTGGAAGTTGGCAAAAGAGGAAGAATCTAAAGGTAGATTAAATGATGTTCTATATACTATTTTAGATGGTATTAGAATGGTAACTTTTGAGTTAGAAGCTTTCATTCCTTCGACCGCTAAAAAGATTTATGAACAATTAGGTTTAAGTGGTGAATTTAGAAGTGAAGAATTTGCTTTAATTAAAGAATATAAAGTAGTTGAAAAACCAGAAATCTTATTCGCTAGAATTGATGAAGAAGAATTAAAGAAGAAATTAGCTGCTGAACAAGAACCAACGTTTGTTCATAAGGCTAATATCGAATTCAATGATTTTGATAAAGTTGAATTGATGGTTGGTGAGGTTCTTGAATGTAAGAAACATCCTGAAGCTGATAAATTATTAGTATTCCAAATTGACTTTGGTCATGAAACTCGTCAAATATTATCAGGGGTAGCTGAATTCTATAAACCTGAAGAATTAGTAGGCAAACATATTGTTGCTGTTACAAATCTAAAGCCTAGAAAGATTAGAGGTTTAGAATCTAATGGCATGCTTCTAAGTGCTACAAAGGAAGTTGATGGTAAACAAGTTATAGAACTAGTTACTACTAATATGCCTGCTGGTTCAATAGTTTGTTAATTGATATACTTTTAATATGAAATTATTTCTTACGATATTGATATGTAAAGTATCACGTTTAATTTTAAAGATACTAGGCAGGGGTTCTAGTATGCCTGGTAAGATTGCTTTAAAGTTATATCCTGATATTTTAAATAAGATTCAATTACCTAAATATATTATTGCCGTAACGGGTTCTAATGGTAAAACTTCAACAGTAGAAATGATACATGAGGTATTAGACAAGTCTAATATTTCTTATGCTTATAATTATGAAGGTTCTAATCAAATAGATGGTGTAGCAACCTTAATCTTAAATAATTGTAATTTTAAGGGTGAGTTTTTAAAAGATGTTTTATTACTAGAATCTGATGAAAGATATGCTCAATATACTTTTAAATATTTTGCACCAACACATTATGTTATCAATAATATATATCGTGATCAGATGACTAGAAATGGTAATCCAGAATTTGTTTTAAAGGAAATAAAGAAATCTATTCATCCTAGTAGCAAGTTAATTATTAATGCTGATGATCCATTACTTTATAAATTAATTGATAATAATGAAGTAATATATTTTGGTATTGATGATAATAAAAATACTTATAAAGAAAACAATTATCCTTATGATGATGGTTATTATTGTCCAAAATGTGATAGTAAATTAATCTATGATTATCATCGTTTTGGTCATATTGGTTCATATCACTGTGATAATTGTGGTTTTAAACGTCAAACAGCTAAGTATAGTGTTAGTGCTATCAATGATGATTTCATCACTATCAACAATAAATTCAATATCAAAATAGCTTTTAGAACAGTTCATAATATCTATAATGTTTTAGCAGCATTTAGTGTATGTGCTGAGATTGGTATTGAAGAAAATAAGATTGTTGATGCTTTAAATAATTATTTAATTAAGAATGGTCGTATTAAAACATTTGAAATAGGCAACAACAAGGGTACATTATTAATTTCTAAGCATGAAAATTCTGTTTCCTATAATCAAAATATTGCTTATATTGTTGATAAAAATGAGGATGCAACAGTTGTTATTATTGTGGATGCTATATCAAGAAAATACTTTACTTCTGAAACATCATGGTTATGGGATATCAATTTTGAATTATTAAATAGTAATCATATTAAGAAAATTGTTCTAACTGGTCAATATGTTTATGACTTAGCATCTAGATTTGAATATGCTGGAATTGATTTTAAGAAGATATATCTTAACTCTAATATTAATGAGGCTATTAATTATTTAAAAGATAATAATGAGAATTATATCTACGTTTTAACATGTTTTTCTGATGAACATAAATTCACAAAAGAGGTTAAATTAATATAATGAAACTATTACATTTATATCCCAATCTCATGAATATGTATGGCGATTATGCCAATATATTAGCTTTAAAAAAGCATTTAGAAGATCAAGGATTAACAGTTAAAGTTGATTATAAAGATATTAATGAAGATATTGATTTTTCTTTATATGATTTTATTTATATGGGTTCAGGTACAGAATCTAAGGAGTTAATTGCTTTAAATGACATTATTAGATATAAAGATGAATTTAATAATTTAGTTAATAACAATAAAGTAATTCTTTTTACTGGTAATGCATCTGAGTTATTAGGAAAAAGTATTGATGATAATTTAGCTTTAAATGTCTTTGATTTTAAGACTCAACATATAGATAAACGCTATACAGGTGATGTTATAGTCTACAATGATGAGATTGGTGAGTTAGTTGGTTTTGTGAATAAGTCATCAATTATTAGTGGCGATAAGGAACATAAATTATTTAAATATATCTTTAAAGATAACAATCTAAATGATGAAGAATATGAAGGATATATAAAGAATAATGCCTTTGCAACAGAATTAATTGGACCAATATTATTAAAGAATCCTAATTTTATGAAATATATTGTTAAGAAATTACTTCCTAGCGATTTTAATTATATTGATAAAGAATATAAATATGAATTAGCTAGTTATAATGTAACTTTAAATGCTTTAAAGGAAAGAATTAAATGAGTGGTATTGTATTTCAATTTGAATGGGAAGTTGAATTAATTAAATGGATTCAAGCCAATATAATGAATATACCATTTGTTTGTAACTTATGTATCTTTTTTACTTATTTTGGTGAACCTTTTATGGCAGCACTTATTATCAGTTTTTCTTATCTTGCAATAGATAAAAGAATTGGCAAAAATATTGCTTTACCAACTCTAGCTTCATCTGTTATTAATCCAATGATTAAAAATCTCTTCTTTAGAATTAGACCATATATGGCTAACGAGATGATTGAATGTTTAAAACAAGTTGATATGTCAGGCGATATCTATGATATTCAAAGTCAGGGTTATTCTTTTCCTAGTGGCCATTCAAGTAATATCAGTGCTCTAGCAACTTCCTTAAATCTAAATTATAAAAATAAGATATTAAAGATTGTTTCTATAATTATTGTTTTATTAACCGGTTTCTCTAGATTTGCCTTAGGAGTACATTATCCAAGTGATGTAATTGTTGGTATATTATTAGGCTTTATAGTAGTGCTTTTATATAACTTCTTAGGTAAAAAAATAGGTGAAAATAAATTAGCTATTATTTCTTTAATAATATTTTCTTTAGGTTTTTTATATTGTGATTCAAATGATTTTTATTCCTGTTATGGTATATATTTTGGTTTTGTCTTCGCAACAATATTTGAAGAAAAGCATGTTAATTTTGAAAATACTAAAAATATCTTAAGAGCTATAGTTAGAACTTTAATTGGTATTTCAATATTCTTAGCTATTTCTAACATAATAAAAATACCATTTGATGAATCTTTCTTAGAAAGTACTTCTGTTCTTGCCTATTCAATTAGAGCCTTTAGATATGCTTTAGCTTCATTTATTGCATTAGGTGTTTATCCAATGGTATTTAAATATAATATATTTAAGTTTAAAGATTAACGGTTACAAGTAATTTCATGTGGTATATATAACTCTTCGAGATATTCAATATCTTCTGGAGTTAATTTAATATTGAAACAATTTAAAGCATCATCGAGATATTTATTTTTTGTTACACCTATTAGGACACAATCATTGCCTTTGGCAAATTCCCATGCCAAACAAATATTTGCCATTGAACAATTATATTTTAAAGAAATATCATAAACCCTCTCGGCAATCTTTTTATCATATTCTTCGGATTTATCATATCTAGTGCCTTCTTTAGAATCTAGAGTATATCTTTTAGAATCAGATACCCAATCTTTTCTAGCGAGTCTTCCCGCAGCAAATGGGGCAAATGGAGTTCTAGACATGCCAAACTGTTTAGCTACTGGTATTAAATCTCTTTCATCTTCGCGATATATTAAAGAATAATGATTTTGTAGGGTAGTAAAAGGCTTATAACCTAATTCTTTTGCCTTATAACAATATTCTGCCAATTGATGTCCATACATACTAGAAACGCCATAATTATGTATTCTACCTGCTTGAATTTCTTCATTTAAGGCCTTTAAAGTATCTTCTACCGGTGTATCGTAGTCGTAGCGGTGTAAGATATATAAATCAATATAATCGGTATCTAATCTTTTTAATGAATTACTAATTTGGGTATGAATTGCATCATATGATAATTTTCCTTCATTAAAATAACACTTAGTAGCAATCACAATATCTTTACGGTTAAGATCTTTTATCGCTTTGCCTAAGAAGATTTCTGATGAACCAGCAGAATAATTATTTGAGGTATCAAAGAAATTAATTCCTGCTTCATAGGCTTGATGAATAATTTTATATGATTGTTCATATGGCAAGGTCCATTCATATGGTCCCATATCAGCCTCACCAAAAGACATACAGCCAAGGCATAATCTAGATACTTTTAAATCAGAATTTCCTAGTTTTACATATTCCATATTTCAATAATATTATAGGTTATAATTGAATTAAAGAGGTTAGAATATGATTTTAAAATTTAATAGAAATGATTTTTCAATAAGCAAATTTGAAATAAAGGGTATTAATGATGAACTATTATATCGAGGAATATATGATTTTTCTTATAAGAATAGATTAAGAATATATGATGCAAAAGATAATGAATTAGGGTATATTCAATATAAAAATTTATCATCAGTTAATGAAATTGCTTTATTTGATATACAAGATAATAAGATTGCTTATATTGATAAGGTAGATGATTTAAATAATATCGAAGTAAAACCCTTAGATTTTCATATTATTGGTGATTTAAATAATTGGAATATTAAGGTTGTTGATAGTAAGGATAATGTGTTATTGGAAACTGAAAATGAATCACAAATTAATCTAATAGATGAGACAAATTTAATGACTTGTCTATTTTGTATATTAGCGGTTGCTGATATTAATGAATTAAATAAATTAAATTAGGAGGAACAATGAAAAAGGAAGAATTTAGATTTAGATCGTCAGGTGATACTTGTGATATTAGGGCGGTGAAATATCTACCAGATAGTGAACCTAAAGCAATATTACAAATTGCCCATGGCATGGTTGAATTTATTGATCGTTATGATAACTTTGCATCTTTTATGTGTGAACATGGTTATATTGTTGTAGGCAATGATCATATTGGCCATGGTGGATCTGTAAATAGTGAAGATGATTGGGGATACTTCGCTAAGGATGATGGCAATAAAGTATTATTAGATGATATTCATTCGTTAACCCAAATTATTAAAAAAGAATATCCAAATTTACCTTATTTCTTACTTGGACATTCTATGGGTTCTTTCTATGCTAGACAATATTTATGTGAATATGGAAATGAATTAACAGCTGCCATAATAATGGGCACTGGATTTGAACCATTATTTACTTTAAAGGCTGGAATGCTAGTATGCAAAGTCATTGCTTTATTTAAAGGTTGGAAATATCGTAGTAATTTTGTCAATAATATGGCCTTTGGTTCATATAATAAAAAGTTTGAACCTGCTAGAACTAGGGCTGATTGGCTAACAAAGGATGAAAAGATTGTTGATTGGTATATTAATGAACCTAAATGTTCTTTCTTATTTACCTTAAATGGTTATTACAATATGTTTAAAGGTATATCTCGTCTACATGATGAATCTTTATTAAAAAAGGTTCCTAAAGATTTACCAATATTATTTGTATCTGGCCAAGATGATCCAGTAGGCCAATTTGGTAAGAAGGTTGAGGAATCCGCGCAATCTTTATTAGCGGTGGGTTGTGAGAAGGTTGAACTTAAATTATATCCTAATGATAGACATGAAATATTAAATGAAACTGATAAGGATGTAGTTTATCAAGATATATTAAATTGGTTAGATAAAAAAATAAAGGACTAAGTCCTTTATTCTGTTACATGTTCAATTCCTTGAGCGATTATATTATAAACATGATTATCATCTAAAGAATAATAGATTGTTTTACCATCTCTTTTGCTTTTTACAAGTTTACTACCTTTTAGTATTCTTAATTGATGAGAGATGGCAGATTGATTCATATTTAAGGCTTCCGCTATTTCGGTAACACTTTTTTCTTGTTCAAATAGGAAATAGAGAATTCTAATTCTTGTGGAATCAGAGAAGACCTTAAATAATTCAGCGGTATCAAATAGGGTGTTGTCATCTATTTTTTTCATATATTTTTTACCATCAATGCTCTTATGGCATTACATACAGCAATGATTAATACACCAGTATCGGCAAATATAGCCATCCACATTGTTCCATATCCTAAGGCAGTTAGTATTAAACATAGAACTTTAATACCGATGGCGAAGTAGATATTTTCATAAACAATACGCATACACTTTTTAGCTATTTTAATAGCTTTAGAAACCTTTAAAGGATCATCATCCATCAAGACGATATCAGCTGCTTCAATTGCTGCATCTGAACCTAGAGCTCCCATAGCAACACCAACATCGGCTAATGAGATAACAGGTGCATCATTAATGCCATCGCCAACAAAGGCTAGAGTTTGTTTTTGTTTTAATAATTCATCTACCTTACTTACCTTATCTTGTGGTAATAAATTAGCGTATACCTTATCAATATTTAATTCTTCAGCTATTTTATCTGCAACATTTTTATCATCACCAGTAAGCATAACAATTTGATTAATACCTAAGTTCTTTAATTCACTTATGGCTTGTTTAGAAGTAGGTTTAATCTTATCGCCAATATGAATGTGTCCTTTATATTGACCATCGATTGCAAGATGTACAATTGTACCTAAATCATCACATTTGATAGTTTGAATATTGTTATTTTCCATTAATAATTGATTACCAACAAGTACTTGTTTATCATCGATGATAGCACTAATTCCTTGGCCAGCAATTTCCTTAATTGACTTAATTCTATCCTTATCTACAGGTTTACCATATTCTTTAACAATAGATTTGCCAATAGGGTGATTAGAATAAGATTCTGCTAGAGCAGCATATTCTAATAATTCTTCAGGTGAGAATTCGTTATTATGAATACTTGTAACCTCAAAGATACCTAAAGTTATAGTACCAGTTTTATCCATAGCAACAATCTTTGTTTTTGATAAAGCTTCTAAGTGGTTAGAACCTTTAACCAAGACTCCGGCTTTGCTTGCCCCACCTATACCGGCAAAAAATGATAGGGGAACAGATATAACTAAAGCACATGGGCAAGATATTACTAAGAATGAGAAGGCTCTAAATAACCAAGAAGACCAATTATAATCTCCTTTTAAGATTAATCCTGATACAAGTGGCGGAATAACTGCTAAAGCTAGAGCACAATAACATACTACAGGAGTATAGTATCTAGCGAATTTAGTAATAAAGTCTTCTGATTTAGATTTATTACTTGTTGCATTTTCAATCAAATCTAATATCTTAGAAACAGTAGATTCTTGGAAGTTCTTAGTAGTTTTAATTTTAATTAAACTAGTCATATTGATACAGCCGCTAATTACTTCATCATTAACCTTAACATCTTTAGGTTTTGATTCGCCTGTTAAAGCTGAAGTATTTAAACTAGTTTCACCCTCTATGATAATTCCATCTAGAGGAATCTTTTCACCAACCTTAACAACGATTACATCACCAATATTAACTTCATGAGGATCAACTTTAATTAATTCACCATCTTTTTCAATATTGGCATAATCAGGTCTAATATCCATTAATTCCGCAATATTTCTTCTTGATTTACCAACGGCATATGATTCAAATAATTCACCAATTTGGTAAAACAACATTACTAGGACACTTTCCGCATATTCTTTTAAGGCAAATGAACCAACTGTAGCAATTGCCATTAAGAAGTTTTCATCAAATACTTGTCCTTTTCTAATTCCTTTATATGATTTAATCAAAACATCATAACTGATAATTCCATAAGGAATCAAATATAGAAGAAACATTAATAAATCATTTTCAAGATTAATAAACTTCAATAGTATTAATAAGACAATAGTAATGATAATTCTATATAAATTTTTCTTTTGTTTTTTATTCATAATTATAGATAGATCTCACAATCATCTTCTACTTTCTTACAATTCTTTAAAACTTCTTTCATTACTTCATCAGTATTAACACCATCTTCAAATTCAACAATCATCTTTAGGGTCATAAAGTTAACGATACAGTTTTTAACACCCTTAGTTTTTGCTGCTGCATCTTGCATTTTGTTTGCGCAATTAGCACAATCTACATCAATCTTATATTCTTTTCTCATATTACCTCCATAGAACATATGAACATATGTTCATATATATTATACAAATAATTTTATGATATGCAAGATAATTTATTATAATGTTGGTGTGAATGTAATTGATTATTGTAAATGGAGAGGGGATATTAAGTTATCTTACGACCCCTTCAACTATGTTGATAACTTATTAATCTCATATATGTCATATGTTCCTTTAGATGATGCTTTTAAAGTAAAGGATATATATACCATAAAAGAGCTTAATGATTTTTTTAATGAAAAAGAAGAAAAAGATTTAATGGATGCGCAGTCTTTTGTTGCATCTGCTCCTAATGCCTTAACTGCTATGGCAAATACCTTAAGGTTTAAAAACGCTAAAGTATATAACTATGAATCTATACTTCATGAAGATAGTAGTGAACAATTTGCGGCTTTCATGATGGATTTAGATGATAAGACAACAGTTGTATGTTTTAGAGGAACTGATGATACTATAATCGGTTGGCATGAAGATTTAATGATTAGTTATACCACAACTAAGTCACAAATTGATGCTGCCCAATATTTAAATAAACATGATAAATTATTTAAAAAATATCGTGTTATTGGCCATTCTAAGGGTGGCAATTTAGCTTTATATGCTGCAGTAAATTGCAAACAAAAAGTTAGAAATAAGATTATCCAAGTTATTTCTAATGATGGTCCAGGTTTAAGGCCTAATACATATGACAAAGAGGCTTATAAACAAATAAGTGATAGATACACTAAAATCATGCCAGAATTATCTGTATTTGGTATTATCTTTGATGATTGCGAGAATAAGATAATTGTAAAGTCCAGCAATACTGGTATCATGGAACACTCATCTGCTTCATGGCTTTGCATTTCTAATAAATTTGAAACAGTCAATGAGTTATCTCGTACTTCACAATTATTAAAAGATAATTTAGATAAATTTATGGCTAATACTAATAGTGAAGAACGAGAAAAATTAGTTAAAGAGATATATGCAAGTTTTAAAGAAGCTAATATTGCCAATATTACTGATTTTGCCCATGGTGGTATTCCTGTACTATTAAAAGCTTTTAAATCAGCCTCTCAAATATTTGATGGAGAAGCCAGAGAAACATTAATAAAATTAATTAAAGTCTTTACTGATGCAGTTGCGGAGGATTTATCAAAAACAGTAAGCAGTAAGGCAGAAAAAGTAAAAAAAGATGCCACTATATTTGTTAATGACACCATTAAAAATGTAGAAGGTATTATAAATAATAAGAATAAGAAATAGTTATCTTATTGAATAGATACAACCACAATAATTTTGATGATATAGATTTAATTTTCTATTTAATTCATCATTTTTATTAATGCCATTTCCTTTTTTAAAATCAGCATAAAGATATTTTGTATTAGGATAGATTTTATCTAATTTTTCACCAATTTCATTAATCCATTCAGCATTCTTACGATTAGAAATAGACATTACTGTTGTGAAATAATCATAATTATGTTCATTGGCATATTTAAATGATTCATTCATTCTTAATTCATAACATAATTTACATCTAAGACCACCTTCAGGTTCATCTTTTAGATGTTCTAACTTTTTCATATATGAATCATTGTCATATTTATCAACAATTAATTTAATTGAATCATCATTTAAGATATTTAAATATTGTTTTAAAGCATTTAATCTTTTTTCAAATTCAAGATAGGGATAAATATTGGAATTAGAAAAAAAGATAGTGATATTAAAATAATTTCTTAAATATTGTAAAGGATAGACACTACAAACACCACAACATATATGAATTAATAATGTTGGTTTATGTTGTATCTGTTTGATTTGATTTAAATGTTTTTGGTAATTATTCATTATCTATGAACATGGCATCACCAAAGGAGAAGAAACGATACTTTTCTTTGATGGCAACTTTATAGGTATTTAATATCATTTCTCTGCTTGTAAAAGCAGCAATCATCATAATTAAGGTTGATTTAGGTAAATGGAAATTAGTTATTTGACAATCAATAGCTTTGAATTTGTAGCCTGGATAGATAAAGATATTTGTTTCCCCAGAACATTTCTTAAATTCATTATATTGACTCATTATTGTTTCTAGGGTTCTAGTTGAAGTAGTGCCAATAGATATAATTCTTCTACCTTCCTTTTTAGCTTTATTTAAAATATCAGCTGTTTCTTGGGACATAGAATAATATTCATAATGCATATTATGATCTTCTATCTTTTCTTCTTTTACTGGTTTAAAAGTACCTAAACCAACATGTAAAGTAACTTCACAAACTATAACACCTTTAGCTTTTAATTTATCAAATAATTCATCAGTAAAATGTAGACCGGCTGTAGGACAAGCGGCAGAACCATTTATTTTGGCGTAGACATTGTTATAACGATCATTATCAGTTAGTTTCTCATGAATATAAGGAGGAGTAGGCATTAAACCTATTTCTTCTAATATATCTAAGAATATTCCTTCATAATGCATCTTGAATATTCTAATTCCTTCATCTTGTCTTTCAATGCATTCACCATATAATTTATCGGAGAATTCAATGATAGTTCCTACTTTTATTGCTTTGGCATTACCACACAAACATTCGCAAGTATCGCCATTAGTTTTTAATATTAATACTTCAACCTTAGCACCTGTATCTTTTTTTGTGCCATATAATCTAGCAGGTATAACACGAGAATTATTTCTAACTAAAACATCACCTTTGTGAAGATAATCAACAATATCATAGAAGTGTTTATGTTCAATTTCGCCCGTATTTTTATGTAATACTAATAGCCTTGATTCATCTCTTTTTTCTGTTGGATGTTGTGCTATTAATTCTTGTGGTAATTCAAAATCAAAATCATTTAAATTCATCAAAAGCCTCTTTCATCAAATTTATATTTCTTTAAAATATATTCTTTATATTCTAA
>CAVCTP010000009.1:0-17799 GCA_963605145.1 Tannerellaceae bacterium | reverse complement strand
TTTTGACACACCTGTATCCGTTATATATAAGAATTATGAAAAAATTGTGAAAAAATAGCTAAAAGTGCTTGATTTTAGTATTTTATATTTGTTATCATTTAAAGGCTGAGATCCGAAAGGATCTATATATATGTCAGCAAAATGACACACCTGATTCAGTGTGTTATGAAAGAAAGGAGATATAAATGCCAACAATTAATCAGTTAATTAGAAAAGGCAGACATGCGAGAACTTATAAATCAAAAGCTCCAGCTTTAAATAAGAGTTTCAACTCATTAAAGAATCGTTCGTTTGATTTATCTTCTCCACAAAAAAGAGGCGTTTGTACCCGTGTAGGTACTATGACCCCTAAGAAGCCTAACTCAGCTTTAAGAAAGTATGCCCGTGTTCGTTTATCAAATGGTATGGAAGTTACAGCTTATATACCAGGTATTGGACACAACCTTCAAGAACACTCAGTCGTAATGATTCGTGGTGGACGTGTTAAGGATTTACCAGGTGTACGTTATCACATCATCAGAGGTACATTGGACTGTGCTGGTGTTGATGGAAGAAAACAAGGCCGCTCATTATATGGTGCAAAAAGGCCTAAGTAAAACATGAAAGGAGATTAAAAATGCCAAGAAAAGGACATATAGCGAAAAGAGATGTATTAGTAGATCCTATATATAATTCAAAACTTGTTACACGTTTAATCAACAAAATCATGTTAGACGGTAAAAAAGGTGTTGCACAAAACATTCTATATAATGCATTCGATATCGTTGAAAAGAAAACAGGCTCACAACCAATGGAAGTATTTGAAAAAGCATTGGACAATGTAATGCCTGAACTAGAATTAAAATTAAGAAGAGTCGGTGGTGCTAACTACCAAGTTCCAGTTGAAGTTTCTAATGAAAGAAAACTTACTCTAGGATTAAGATGGCTTGTTAACTACTCTAGATTAAGAGGAGAAAAGACCATGGAAGAAAGATTAGCAGCTGAAATCATCGATGCTTCTAATGGTGTTGGAGCTTCTGTCAAGAAGAAAGAAGACACATTGAAGATGGCTGAAGCTAACAAGGCTTTCGCTCATTTCCGTTGGTAATAAGGATACGTTATGGCTCGTCAATATACTTTACATAATACGAGAAATATTGGCATCATGGCGCATATCGATGCAGGTAAAACTACCTGTACCGAAAGAATCTTATTCTTTACTGGAAAAACACATAAGATCGGTGAAACACACGATGGTGCCAGTCAAATGGACTGGATGGAACAAGAACAAGAAAGAGGTATTACAATTACCTCTGCTGCCACTACTACTTTCTGGGCTGGTTCTAAACACCAATTCCCAAAAAGTAGAATCAACATTATAGATACTCCGGGACACGTTGACTTCACAGTAGAAGTTGAAAGATCTCTAAGAGTTCTAGATGGTGCAGTTACTGTTCTAGATTCTAAGGCTGGAGTTGAACCTCAAACTGAAACAGTTTGGCGTCAAGCTTCAAACTATAAAGTTCCAAGAATTGTCTTCTCCAATAAAATGGATGCTACTGGCGCAGATTTCAATATGTCAGTTAGATCAATTGGTGAAAAATTAGGCGCAAATGCTGCTGCTATTCAAATGCCAATTGGTTCAGAAAATACCTTCAGAGGTATTATTGATATCATCGAAAGAAGACAATATATCTACCCTAATGATCAGGGAACAGATATTAAAGAATCAGACATTGATGATCAATATAAAGATGAAGTTGAAAAATTAAGAACTATCTTAATTGAAAAACTATGTGACTTTGATGATGAATTGATGGAAACTTACCTTGATGGAAAAGAACCAGAAATATCATTAATCAAGTCAGTTATCAGAAAAGCAGTACTTACATCTGAATTCTTCCCAGTCTTATGTGGTTCAGCATATAAGAACAAAGGTATTCAATTATTACTTGATGCAGTACTTGAATACTTACCTTCTCCACTTGATGTTCCAGCAATTAAGGGAACTACAAAATCTGGTGAAGAAACTGAAAGAAAAGCTAGCGATGATGAACCATTTGCAGCTTTAGCTTTCAAAGTTATGACTGACCCATTTGTTGGTAGACTTACATATTTCAGAGTTTACTCTGGCGTAGCAACATCTGGATCTTATGTATTAAATGCCACAAAAGATGTCAAGGAAAGATTTGGTAGATTGGTACAAATGCATGCAAACCATCGTGCAGATATTGAAGAAGTTGATGCCGGTGATATTGCAGCAGCTGTAGGACTTAAAAATACTACAACTGGTGATACTCTATGTGATGAAAAACATCCAATTATTCTAGAAAACATGGTTTTCCCAGAACCAGTTATCCAGATGTCAGTTGAACCAAAAACAAAGGCTGACTCAGATAAGATGGACAATGCTTTACAAAAGCTTGCTGAAGAAGACCCTACATTTAGAACATTTACCGATGAAGAAACTGGTCAAACCATCATCGCCGGTATGGGTGAATTACACTTAGATATCATCGTCGATAGAATGAAGCGTGAATTCAAAGTTGAATGTAACGTTGGTAAACCACAAGTTGCCTACCGTGAGACAATACGTAGTACTGGCGAATGTCAAGGTAAATTTGTTAGACAATCTGGTGGACATGGTCAATATGGTGATGTTTGGATCAGATTCGAACCAAATGAAACAGGTAAAGGCTTTGAATTTATTGATGCCACTGTTGGTGGAAGCGTTCCAAAAGAATATATCAAACCAACAGAAGAAGGCTTAAAAGCAGCTTTACAAACTGGCTTGATTGCTGGATATCCAGTAGTTGATATTAAAGCTACACTATTTGATGGTTCATATCATGAAGTCGATTCTTCAGAAATGGCTTTCAAAACAGCAGCAGCTTTAGCATTAAAAGAAGCTGCAAAGAAATGTAATCCTGTAATATTAGAACCAATTATGGATGTTGAAATTACTACACCTAGTGAATACCTAGGAAATGTAATGGGAGATATCACTAAACGTAGAGGTCGTATTAAAGACCAAGAAGAAAGAGGCAATGCCGTAGTTATTCGTGCTTATGTACCTTTGTCTTCAATGTTCGGTTATGCGACTGAATTAAGATCTAATACACAAGGCCGTGCAAATTACATGATGCAGATGGATCATTATTCTGAAGTTCCAGCTAGCATTGCGGAAGATATTGCCAAGAAAAACGCTAAATAATAATTGTAAAATATAGTGTTTTATCTTAAAATAATAATGTTTAAATAGGAGGAAATATTTAATGGCAAAAGAGAAATTTGACCGTTCCCTAGAACACGTCAATATCGGTACTATCGGTCACGTTGACCATGGTAAAACAACTTTAACAGCTGCTATTACTAAGAGATTAGCAGAAAAGGGTCAAGCAGAATTCAAAGCTTACGATCAAATCGATGGAGCTCCTGAAGAAAAGGCTCGTGGTATCACTATTAACACTGCACACGTAGAATACAAAACATCAAAGAGACACTATGCTCACGTTGACTGCCCAGGACATGCTGACTATGTAAAGAACATGATTACTGGTGCTGCACAAATGGATGGTGCTATCCTAGTAGTTGCTGCTACTGATGGACCAATGCCACAAACTCGTGAACACATCTTATTAGCAAGACAAGTTGGTGTACCTTACATCGTTGTATTCCTAAATAAGTGCGATATGGTTGATGATCCTGAATTAATCGACCTAGTAGAAATGGAAGTTAGAGAATTATTAACTGAATATGGCTTCGATGGTGAAAACTGTCCAGTTATCCGTGGTTCAGCTCTTAAGGCTCTTGAAGGTGATCCTAATTGGGTTGCTCCTATCGATGAATTAATGGATGCTTGTGATAACTATATCCCATCTCCAGCTAGAGAAATGGATAAGCCATTCCTAATGTCAGTAGAAGATGTATTCACTATCTCTGGTCGTGGTACAGTTGCTACTGGTAGAGTTGAACGTGGTGTTGCTCATCTAAATGATGAAGTTGAAATCGTTGGTATTAAGCCAACTCGTAAGACTGTTATTACAGGTCTTGAAATGTTCCACAAACAACTAGAAGAAGCTGAAGCTGGTGATAACATTGGTGCATTACTTCGTGGTGTTAACCGTGATGAAATCGAAAGAGGACAAGTATTAGCTAAACCTGGTTCAGTTACTCCTCATACTGAATTCGATGCTCAAGTATACGTACTAACAAAAGAAGAAGGTGGTAGACATACTCCATTCGTAGCTAACTACCGTCCACAATTCTATTTCCGTACAACAGATGTAACTGGTATCGTTAAGGAACTTAAGGGTGCTGAAATGGTTATGCCTGGTGACCACGTTGAAATGGTTGTTGAACTAATCGCTCCTATCGCTATCGAAGAAGGAACTAAGTTCTCTATTCGTGAAGGTGGTAGAACAGTAGGTTCTGGTTCTGTTACTCATATTATTAAATAATTTAACTGATTAATTTAATATACAAAACCTCTCTAACGGGAGGTTTTTTTATTATAATTAAGTTATGCAAATACTAATTATTATTCTTATTATATTTATTATTTATCTATTCATGATATTCCCTAATATCAAAAGAAAAGATGCTTTAAAACCCTATGAAGAAGTATTTATTGCCCATCGTGGTCTATTCAATAATATTGATATTCCGGAAAATTCATTAGCAGCATTTAAAAAAGCTGTAGAAAATGGTTATGGCATTGAACTAGATGTACAACTTACTACTGATAATCAATTAGTAGTCTTCCATGATGAATCATTATTAAGAATGACAGGTGTTGATAAATTATTAAGAAATTGTTCTTATGAAGAATTAAATAATTATCATCTATTAAATACCAATCACAAAATTCCTCTATTTTCCGAAGTATTAAAAGTATTAAATAAAGATACACCTTTAATTATTGAAGTAAAACCTGAAGGTAGATATATTGAAACAACTAAGAAAACTGTAGAACTAATTAAAAACTATGATGGTATCTATAATATGGAATCATTTAATCCTTTAGTAGTTAAATATCTAAAAGAAAATGAACCACAAATAATTAGAGGCCAACTAGCATATAACTCTTTAAAAGATTCAAATTCTAAGACTAATCCATTCTTAAAATTTATATTAACTAACCTTTTATTTAACTTTATAAGTAAACCTGATTATATTGCCTATGATCACAATTCTATGAATAATTTAGCATTTAAAATATGTTCTAGAATATATAAAGCTAAATGTGTTGCCTGGACTATTAAATCAGATGCTGATTATAAAAAAGCAAGTCCTTATTATGACTGCTTTATCTTTGATTCCTATATTCCTAAGAAATAATTATTCACTTTCTTCATATAATTGTTTGGCATATTCATATATTTGATCAAATAATTCTCTTTCCATCATACCTGGATAACCAGTTAAGCATTTTCTATTTGGCCCAAATATCAATAATGTTGGATAAGAACTAATACCACAATATGAAGCAAAAGTACCATCATCTATAAATACTGGAATATTAATATTATTTTCTCTTACATAATTAGTAATTGTTTCAATACTAGAATCACTACTAGTATTCATCGCATATAAACAAATACAATCATTTTTAGAAGCAAAATCTAAGTAATCATCCTTTTCTTGATGACAATAAGTACACCATGTAGCACTGAATTTCACAAAGATATATTTATTATCATAATCACTTAACTTAACCTTATTGCCATTTTGATCAACAAATTCTAAGTTATATATAATATCCTCAATACTTTGATCTTCTTCTGTTATTTGTTTTTTATATGTAACAATTTGCTTAGAAGAAGTAATAATCATATATAAGCCAAAAATAATTAAAACAATTCCCGCAATCTTTAATATCCACTTAAATATATTTTTCTTATTTTTAATTAGATTTAAAACTGTTGAAGTTAATAAACCTGTAATCAAAAAAGGAATAATTAAACCTAGGCAATATGCTATTAGATATAAATAGCCTTCACTACTTGTAGCCGCTAAAAGTAAAGCATTTGCCAACATTGGTCCAATACAAGGTGACCAACCTAAAGAAAATACAAAGCCTAGTAAAAAGGCTTTAAAGAAACTCATCTTTTCAAGATGTAGATTAACTTTTAATTTAAATTCTTTATTTAATAAATCAATATGTATTATTCCTAATTGATGTAAACCAAAAATAATAATTATTGTTCCACCAATTATCGAAATTATTTCACTATAATCTTTAATATAACTTATTAATGAATTAACTGCTAAAGATAATAAAGTAAAAGTTAGACATATTCCCAAAACAAAACAAAGAGTACTCAAAAAGACATTGATTGTTTTGTATTTTATATTACCATTTTCATCAACTGTTTTATCATCACCTGCCAGATATGACATATATAAAGGAAGCAATGGTAAAACACAAGGAGATAGAAATGATAAAATACCTTCTAAAAATATACCTAATAATGTAATATTCATACTATCTTAAGAATAATAATACAATAATGCCCATTAAGATTCTATATATACCAAAGATGATAAAGTTATTCTTCTTAATATAATCAAGAATAAATTTAATCATAAATAAGGAAACTATAAATGCTGAAATACTTCCTAATATTAATAACAATATTTCATTAAAAGAAAATACCATACCAAATTTAATAATCTTCATTAATGAAGCACCAAACATAACAGGAATTGATAATTCAAAAGTAAATTCGGTAATAACACTTCTAGATATACCTAATAATAGACCAGCAATTATCGTAGCACCAGATCTAGATACACCTGGGAATACTCCCGCTAATAATTGAGCTACGCCAATAATAAAGGCACTGCTGAAACTAATATTTTTAATTGAAGTAACAGAAAATTGTTTACCTTTAATTAATATCTCTACAATGATAAAGATAATACCGACAATTAATAATGATAAACCTATAACAAGCATTTCATTATTTTCATTTACAATATTTAACTTATCATCTAAAAATAATTCGTAAATGATTGCGGGAATACAAGCAACTATAATCTTTAACCATAAGATAATCTTATCTTTTTTAACATTCTCTAAGATACCCTTGCCTAGTGGATTATTAGACTTACCAAAAGGCCATATCTTTTTAATAAAAACAAATAACAAAGATAAGACAGCACCAAATTGAATAACTACTTCAAAGACATTATAGAAGTCAGCACTAACATCAAAATTAATAAACTTATTAAATATTGCCATATGAGCAGTTGAAGAAATAGGAAGCCATTCCGTAACTCCTTCAATCAATCCTAATAATAATGCCTTTAAATAATTCATATATCCCCCTTAATTAAAAGTAACTAATTCACTCTCTGGTGCTGGTGCTACTTTAAAATCCTTAACATATAAAACAACAACCTTAGAATTATCACTAGCACGAACACTACGTAATGTACCACTTAAATAATAATATTGATTTTCATCTATATCCTTTTTACTGATATTTATACAAGATATCGCAATATCAGTAACATCATTAGCACAACATACCATGGCTTTTCTACCCATGATTAATAAATTAGAATATTCTTTTACTTCTTCTACGAACTTAACCTTTATAGTAATATTCTTCTTATTATATTTATCAGGATTATCTAAAGCATCCATATACCATAGACCATAATCAATATCCTCAATAAATAAATCCTTAGATAAATCAAATAAATCTTCATCAGCTTGGCTACTAATATTACCATTAGCATCCTCATAAATTAACTCTAATCTTTGATTAATTGATTTAAGATTATTCCTTAAAAATCTCTTATCAACATTATCAGATCTATTTAAAATACATACTTCTGCATTAACAATATGGTTATACATAAATTGACGCATATTATTCATATATAAAGTAAATGTTGATGCATCAACAGTAGTTAAAGTTTGCGCTAATTCCCACTTAGGATAAAAACCAATAGTTTTATATAAAAGATTATCGTCTTCCATACCATTGAACTCAATAACAACTCTTTCAGGTTTATATTTTTTATCTAATTCTTTTTGTTTATCATGAGTTAATTCATTAATAGAATTTAAATAAACAACTTCACTATTTGTGATTTTTAAAAACTTATCATCATAGATGACATCACCTTGTTCAAAACAAATAATCAAAGATTTCTCTCCTTGATTAAATCTTTGATCATATAATGTTTCCTTAATGGCTTGTGTTTTTCCTGAATCTAGAAAACCTGAAAAAACATATACTGGCTTATTCATTAAATAATCCTTTGAAATAATCTTCGTCTATTGTAGTACCAATAACACATACTAGACTATCATCTTTATTTTCGCCCATAAATACATGAGATTCATTTAAAACATAATTTAGATAGATTGTACCATCTACACCCTTAACATAACCCTTAACTCTAATAATATCTTCGGGAATCTTCTTTAAGATTTCTTCAACCTCAGCAATTGTATATTGTTTTGTAGGTCTTAAGATAATATTTGTAAATGTTTCATCGTCATGATGGTGATGATGATGTTCATGGTCATGATCATGACAACAACATTCTCCATCTTCATGATGATGGTGATGATGACAACACTCACCTTCTTCATGATGGTGATGACATTCTTCTTCCTCTATATCTGGTAAGATATCGCCACCCTTTACTATAGCATCCAATAATTCATCGATAGCCATCTCACTAATTGGTTTATTAATAATAGTAGCCTCATTATTAATTTCTTTAACAATTTCAATTGCCTTATTAATAGTTTGCTCATCAGCAACATCTAAATGAGACAAAACAATAGAATTAGCACATTTAACTTGATCATCAAAATATTCTTTAAAGTTTAAATGATACTTTCTACAAGTCTTAACATCAACAATACAAATATGAGAAACAATTCTAAAATCACTATCTTGTTTAATAACATTAATTATTTCTGATAATTTACCTACACCACTTGGTTCAATTATTAAATCACTAATGCCCATATCTTCAATTTCTTCCAAAGCATCTTCAAAATCACCTTGTAAAGAACAACAGATACAGCCATTATTAATCTGCTTTATATTGAGTGACTTATCAAAAAAAGCAGCATCAACACCTACTTCACCAAATTCATTTTCTAGTAACATAACCTTTTCAAATTTCTTCTCATTTAAAATCTTTTGAATAAAAGTTGTTTTACCTGAACCTAAAAAACCAGAAATTACATAAACATTAATCATTTTTTACACTCCTTTAATACTAATTCATCAAAACCAGTCTTTTCATCATATAGACGATCAGATGTATATTGTTCTAATATACCTAAAACTAATTCACAGGTAGTATTTATTAGACAACCCTTTTCTAGATGGCCACCAATTAGATTACCCTTTTCATCAGAAAAAGAAATATGAATATGGCATCTACCTTTAGATACAGTACCAGTAATTGATACAATCTCATAATCCTTTTTACTTTCTAGATAGTCTTCAGCCCCAGCTAATCTTATCTTAACTTCATAAACACTACCTACACCACTTAAAATAACAACGGTATCAAAACCATTTTTAATACATATATCACTAATCGAACTTTTTAAGTCAGCTCCCTTTTCTAATCTAATCGCATATTCTTTCATCAAATACTATTTTAGCATTTTAATTCCCAATGAAAACATGACTATCTATTATAAAAAATAGGAATCTAGAGTTTTCTAGATTCCCAAAGGTAGATATAAATTATGCTATCTTTCTTGTTTTATATTCGTTATTAATCTCTAAATTTGGAGCTTTTTTCTTAATAGGAATAGAGAATATGATAGCAGCATATGGTGCTATATCAATACTGATTGAATTAGCTAGACCATGTGCTTTTACTTTTCTACTTCTTATTGGTTTAAAGTTACACATGTTGCAGCCACTATAAATATCCTTTTGAGAATTAATTAATTCGGTATAAGTACCAGAGAAAGGTACACCAACATTGAAATCAGTATAAGAACATGGTTTCATATTTAATACCACAACAAAGCAAAAATCTTCATCATAACGACAATAGATATATATTGATTGACGATTATTATCGGCATCAATCCATTTGAAAGAGAATGATTCATAATCATAAGCATAAAATGCTTTATATGATTTATATATTTGACATAAATCACGGAAATAACGATTAAATGAATCATGTAAAGGATAAGCTAATAGATGCCAATCTAAACCTCTAGTTTCATCAAATTCACGATACATCGCAATATCATTGCCAAGGAAATTTAATTTCTTACCAGGGTGAGTAAACATATATAAGAATAGATTACGACATTGGGAGAATTGATCTTCTTGATTGCCCCACATCTTATCAACGATTGTCTTTTTGCCATGTACTACTTCATCATGTGATAAAGGTAATAAGAACTTTTCACTATAGAAATAAGCCATTGAGAAAGTTAACATATTATGATGATATTGACGATATTCTGGATCCATCGCAAAATATTTCAAGGTATCATTCATCCAACCTAAGTCCCACTTATAATCAAAACCTAAACCATCATATTCTAAAGGTACAGTTACTTTTGGATAATCCGTAGAATCTTCGGCAATAATTAAACAATCAGGATGTTCTTTCTTAATGGAATAATTAAATTTCTTAATAAATGATACTCCATCATTATAAGTTCCTATATCTTTATTACCATCATAATAAATAATATTGCTTATAGCATCTAATCTTAAACCATCAAAATGATATTCACTTAAGAATAAATTAGCGCTAGACATTAAATAAGAGATAACTGGTCCACTACCATGGTCAAATAAATATGAACCCCATTGAGTCTTAGAATATTTATCATCCTTATTCTCATAACACTTTTCACCATCAAAATTAACTAGTCCATAATCATCAATCGCAAAATGAACATAAGCCATATCTAAAATAACACCAATATTATTTAAGTGACATTCATTAATAAAATCCATTAAATCCCAAGGAGTACCATATCTACTAGTACAGCTTAAGAAGCCTGTTGCTTGATATCCCCAAGAACCATCAAAAGGATATTCTACAATTGGCATCATTTCAATATGGGTATAACCCATATTCTTTACATAAGGAATTAAAGTCTCTTTAAGTTCTCTATAAGTAGTAAATGGTCCATCATGTTTAAAACCATTAACATGTAATTCATAAATATTTAAAGGATTTTGATAGGAAAACTTTCTAGCTTCCATATAAGCATCATCGCTAAATTTGTATTGACTTAAATCATACATAACTGAAGCATTAGATGGTCTAAGTTCAGAATAAAAAGCATATGGATCAGATTTATATAAAACTTTATTACCATTAAAAATACGATAACGATAAGAATATATACATTCACAATTATCTATTATTAAATGCCATACACCCCTATTATCTATTTTCTCCATAGCATAAAAGGTATTAAAGTTATCCTTAGACATAAATACTTCTACCCTATCCGCATGTGGTGCCCACAAATAAAACTCGACACCCTTGCCGAGTTTATGAACACCCATATATTTATAAGCTTGTGTATCTATTCCATAGAAGAAATAGTCTAAATTCATCTGTTTAAAACCTTTCTATATAAATCTTCATATTTACTTGCGGATTTCTTAAATGAAACATCAGTTCTCATAGCATTCTTCATTAATACTTTCCATCTATCAGGATAATAATTATATTGGTCATAAGCATAACGATATACTTTCATAAAATCATCAACATTATATGGACCAAATGAGAAACCATTACCCTCTAAAGTATATTCATTAAAAGGAGTAACAGTATCCTTTAAACCACCTGTTTCTCTAACTAGTGGTAAAGTACCATAACGCATTGCGATTAGTTGGGAAATACCACATGGTTCAAATAAACTAGGCATTAAAAGCATATCTAGTCCAGCATACATTGTATGTGATAAGTTTTCATTATAACCACAATAATAAACACATCTTCCTCTATTACCAGCTTCTAACATCTTAAAAGCATATTCATATTTAGATTCACCAGTTCCTAAAATCGCAATCTGTACCTTATCTTTTAATATCTCTGGTAAAGCATTTAAGAATAAATCAGCACCCTTTTGGAAAGTTAAACGAGAAACCATACCAATTAAGAATACATCCTCATCAGTATTTAAACCTAATTGATATTGTAAAGATTTCTTATTCTCTCTTTTACCCTTAAAGATATTTCTTAAACTATATTTATAATAAATATTCTTATCTGTTAAAGGATTAAAAGAATCTGTATCAATACCATTAACAATACCATATAAATCTTGATTACGATATTTTAATATCATATCTAAATTATGACCATATTCTGGTGTTTGTATTTCCTTAGCATAAGTATCAGAAACCGTAGTGACGTAGTCCGCAAAGGTAATACCTATCTTCATAAAGTTACAATAATCATTAAAACGTAAATCACCATTTTCATAATAGTGATAATCAAAAGCTAGATAATCAAATAATACTTGTTTATCATATTCACCTTGATATGCCAAATTATGAATAGTAAAGATATGTTTAATATTTCTAATAGACTCAATAGCATTAAATCTAATCTTACATAAAGCAGGTAATACTGCGGTATGATAATCATGTTCATGACAAATATCAGGATAATAATCTAACTTAATCATCATTTCTAATACCGCAACATTAAAGAAAGAAAATCTTGCGGCATCATCTTGATAACCATAAACACCATCACGATAAAAGAAAGTATCATTCTCAATAAATAAATATTCAATACCCTCATTAATATATGAATAAATATTTGCTTCTTCATTAATAAAACCACTATGAATATAAATATGATCTAAATATTTCATACCCGCATAGTATTTTTCCTTAACCACTTTAAACATTGGCATTACTACACGTACTTCAAATTCTTTTTTATCTAAGGCTTTTGGTAAAGCATATACAACATCAGCTAAACCACCAGTCTTAACAAATGGTAATGATTCAAAAGAAACAAATAATACTTTTTTCATCAAATTCTATCTCCCCTTTTAACATATAAAGGATTATCCTTGCTGCCAACTAAAGTCTTAGTATGAGAAACAATCGCCAATCTATCAACAATAGCATTCTCAATTGTAACATCCTTGCCAATTACCGTATCAGGCAAGATTATTGAATCCTTAATAACTGCTCCTTCTTGAACAACTACATTTCTAGAAATAACCGAATTAATAACTGTACCCTTAATTAAACAACCATTGGCAATCAAAGATGCCTTAACCTTAGCATTAGGCATATATAAGGTTGGACAAGCATTAGTTGACATTGTATAAATTGGCCAATCATCATTAATTAATTTAGATAATCTACCCTGTTTACTAATTGACATATTACATACATAATAAGCATTTAAAGTAGAAATACAATCAACTAAACCATTATGTTTATATCCACCAACTTTAAGTTCCTTTACTTTATCCGCGATTATATCAGATAAAGAATATAAACTAGATATATTGCTAGCTTCCTCAACTAAGTTCTTAAAAGTTACTATATCCATAACATATGCTTCTAATGATATATTAATACTCTTATATTTACCACGATTCTTATGGAACTTAGTAATTCTACCCTTTTTATCAATTGTTAAAGCATCACCCATTAGATATTTAGTATCCGCATTATTAGTACGATGATATAACATAGTAATATCATTCTTAGATTTTTTATGATGTTCAACTAATAATGAGAAATCTTGTTTATAAATGAAATGAGAAGGGGCAATTACAATATAACTAGGATCTTCTCTTTCAATAAAATGCATATAAGTTTTAAAAGCTCTAATATCGACATTGTATAAAGAGTTACTAGAAAAATCATCTTCACCAAATAAGATATGAATATCACCTCTTTTAGAGTTGATATTATAACTAGTTCTAGAAATATGTTCTACTAGTGATCTAGGTTTTTCCTTAATTAATACTTTAATAACATCAATACCAGAATTAGTAAAATTAGAAAGCATAAAATCCGCTACCCTATATCTACCTAAAATTGAAGCAGCAGAAATTGGTCGATAATCTCCTAAACCTTGTACATTAACATAAGATGGTTCAAAATTTAAAATACCTAGTACTCTACTCATTGTCTTCACCTGCCTTTTGAATTAATGCTTTAGAAACAAGTAAAATCTCTTTAGATTTTTTATCACCTAATTTCATATTGTCAGGAACCCTAACTTCATCAGCTACTAGACATCTATTTAATATTACATTTTTACCAATATGAGCTTTATTCATTATTACTGAATCATTAATAACAGCACCTTCTTCTACCTCGGCTTTAGAGAAAATAACCGAATGATTTATCTCACCATTAACAACCGCGCCTTGAGAAATATAAGCATGATTGATAGTAGCATTCTCACCAATAAGTTGTGGTACTAAAGCATCATCATTGGTATATATCTTCCATGTTGGATCAAACATATGTAAATCATCAGAATCTAATAAATCCATATTAGCTTCCCATAAAGAATCAACGGTACCAACATCTTTCCAATAACCCTTAAAGCGATATGCTTGTAGTTTTAAGCCATCATTTAAATAATTAGGAATAATATTCTTACCAAAATCATGTGCTGAATCCTCAATTCTAGCATCAGCCTTTAGATATTTTCTTAATGTCTTATAGTTAAAAATATAAACACCCATAGAAGCTAAATTAGATTTAGGTTCTTTTGGCTTTTCTTCAAATTCAATTATCTTATCATTCTTATCACAATTCATGATACCGAAACGACTTGCTTCTTTCATTGGAACTTCAATAACCGCAATCGTTGCATCAGCCTTTGTTTCAATATGCTTTTGTAGCATCTTTTCATAATTCATCTTATAAATATGATCACCAGATAAAACTAAAACATATTCTGCTTCGTTTTGATCTAAGAAATCACGATTTTGATATATTGCATCAGCAGTACCACGATATACACCTAGACCCGCAGTATCCTTTTCTCTAGGAGATAAGACATAAACACCACCACCGTTGGCATCTAATCCCCAAGTTTGGCTCCTAGATGCATAAGAGCCTAATAAAATTGATTCATATTGTACTAATACACCCACAGTTAAAATATTGGAATTGGCACAATTAGACAATACAAAATCAATGATGCGGTATTTGCCGCCAAAATGAACAGCAGGTTTAGCGATTCTTTTAGTCAAATCAAAAAGACGAGAACCTCTTCCCCCAGCAAGTATCATTGCTACCATATTATTTTTTTTCATGAGTTATACCCCTTAATACAAACTCATTATACTATATTTTTTTAGCGATGATTAAAGAGTAACTAACTATAGATATTACTTTATCTTTTTTATCGCACTTTCCATCTATATCAAATAATATTTCATATAAATTATCATCTTCATAAATACAATCATGATTACTAGGATTAATAATAATCATATAATCATTCAAATAATAAATTAAACATTCTTGATATTCTAAAAAATCAACCTTATCAATATTTAATAAATTATCCCTTCTAAAAGAAATTAAATCCTTAACATAATCACAAATTTGATTATATTTTACTCTCCTATTCCAATCTATCTTATTAATATCATCTAAACAATTATAAGAATTCCTTTCACCCTTTTTAGTTCTTAAAAATTCTTGACCCATATGAATAAAAGGTATACCTCTAGCTAGTAGTACTAAACTAAGAGCCAACTTACATCTATTAATATTGATATATTCTGGATCACTTCCTCTATATTTCATAAGAAAATCATAGAAAGTGTAATTATCATGACATTCAACATAATTAAGTGATTGCTTATTATTTAAATTACTATTATTAGCACTTAATACCCTTTTAACATCATTAATATCAACATAATCACCTATTAAATATTTTTTAATTGTTTCCCTAAAAAAATCATTAAACATGGCTACTTCAGGAATCTTTCCAGCATTTAATATACTAGCTCTTCTATCTTCTTCTAGTACATCGCCCATGTTCCAACCTTCACCATAGACAATAAAATCATTCTTTATCTTTTTGGCTTCACTATATATTTCATTAACTGTATCACAATCTAAAATACCCATTATATCCATTCTTATTCCATCAATATCAAATAATCTAATATATCTATTTACCATTTCAATAAGATATGCCCTAACAAATGGGTCTTCTGATTTAATTTCACTACCACAATATGTACCATTAGCTAGTGTTCCATCAGCCTTATATCTATAACATTTATTATTAAGAGCCTTCGCTAAATCAAATCTATTAACATCATAAACATGATTAAAAACTACATCAAAGGTAACACGAATCCCTTTTTCATGAATCTTATTAATAGTTTGCCTTAATTCATTAACATAAGCATAAGGATTATTTTTATCATAAATATATCCCTTATATAAATAGTTATAAGCTAATGGATTATAACCCCAATTATAATCACTATGATCTAAGTCATAATCAAATATAGGCATTAATTGTAAATGACTGATTCCTAAATTATTAATATAATCTAGACCTAACATAAAATAATCATCTATCTTAATACCACTTTCAGCCATAGCTAAAAATGTTTCTTTCTTATCGCCAAAATAATCACCATCTACTGAAAAGTCTCTAACATTTGCTTCATATATAACAACATCATTTCTATTTTCAGGAACTACCTTTTCCTTAATAAATTTATTCTCATCCAAAACATAAGAATATTCTTCATCACTATAATAAGAAAAAGGATCCTTAAAAATTATCCCTTTACTATTTTCATAACAATATTTATTTAATTCATAATCCCCATCCAAAGTTAATTCAAAAACATTACCATCTTTATGCATTAAATATTTTTGATTATTAATAATTAGATTAATAGATTCTGTATCTAAAGCATAAACTCTAAAAATCGTTTTATCTTTGAAATAAAACGATCCTAGTTTACATATATCAAATTCATTATTTAAATCAGGCATTAACGAAAATCCTCCAATTTAGTCTTAACTTCCACTGAATTAATAATACCTTGAACTATCTTTTCAATTTTAGAATTAGCGGAATAATCAGCCTTAACTACAAAGCTCGCCCTTTTATCTTCATATAATTTTTCTGCTTTACTCTTCTTAGAATCATCACCAAATACCGCAATTGTTGTACCACCATTTTGTTGGACAACCTTCATACTTGGTACATCCGTACTTCCATCACCAAAATAAACCATATTCTCTAAACTGATATATTTCTTTGAATCAGGAGTTGAATCATTTAAATCCTCATCATTAGTTTCCGTTAATACACCCTTATTAATTCTAAATAAATATTGGGTCTTCATTGTATAGTTAACAACACGTGATGGCCATAATACCTTACCCTTATTATCATAAACATAGGTACAAGCATAAATCTTTTTAAATTCCTTAGCAATTGAAGTACCCTTAATAATATCTGTTAAACCACTAGAAATAATATAATGTTCAACATCAACATGATGTAACTTACCATATTCATTAATTCTTTTAAACCAGGTATCAACACCCTTATATAATTCAACATACTTGCCTTCATCATTTAATTGTTTTCTAGTTAAATTCTTATCCTTTGTTGCCATAACATACATATAGGAAAGAATACCATCACAATTATTCTTCTTGGCAAAGGTATCACATTCAGCCCAAAAGTCTGCTGGATTATCATAACCAAGTGTCTTTATATAATGAAATTCTTGCATATCCTTTGGGGATAATGTCTTATCAAAGTCGTAGATTAATGCTAGTTTTGCTTTCTTCATAT
>CAVCTP010000008.1:0-19430 GCA_963605145.1 Tannerellaceae bacterium | reverse complement strand
AGATCTCCTAAAGATAAATATATAGTTATGGATGAAAATTCTAAGGATACTATTTGGTGGACTAGTGATGAATATAAGAATGATAACCATCCAATGAGTATTGATACTTGGAATACAGTTAAGCAAATAGCTAAAAAACAATTAAGCGATAAGAGATTATTTGTTGTTGATGCATATTGTGGTGCAAACAAAGATACTCGTATGGCTGTTAGATTTATTATGGAAGTTGCTTGGCAAGCACATTTCGTTAGAAATATGTTTATTAAGCCAAGTAAAGAAGAATTAGAAACATTTGAACCTGACTTTATTGTATATTGTGCATCTAAGGCTAAAGTTGATAATTATAAGGAATTAGGTTTAAATTCAGAGACTTGTGTTGCTTTCAATATCACTTCTAAAGAACAAGTTATCATTAATACTTGGTATGGTGGTGAAATGAAGAAGGGTATGTTCTCAATGATGAACTACTATCTTCCTTTAAAGGGTATTGCTTCAATGCATTGTAGCGCTAATACTGATATGGAAGGTAAGAATACTGCTATCTTCTTCGGTTTATCTGGAACAGGTAAGACTACATTATCAACAGATCCTAAGAGATTATTAATAGGTGATGATGAACATGGTTGGGATGATAATGGTGTATTCAACCTTGAAGGTGGTTGCTATGCTAAGGTTATCAATCTAGATGCAGAATCAGAACCTGATATCTATAATGCTATAAAGAGAGATGCATTGTTAGAAAACGTTACAGTTGATGAAAATGGTAAGATTGATTTCGCTGATAAGTCAGTTACTGAGAATACTCGTGTTTCTTATCCAATTAATCATATTAAGAATATCGTTAAACCAGTATCTAGTGCTCCAGCAGCAAAGAGTGTTATCTTCTTGTCAGCTGATGCATTTGGTGTATTACCTCCAGTATCTATTCTTACTCCTGAACAAACTCAATATTACTTCTTGTCAGGATTTACAGCTAAGTTAGCTGGTACAGAAAGAGGTATCACTGAACCTACTCCTACATTTAGTGCATGCTTTGGTCAAGCATTCCTAGAATTACATCCAACAAAATATGCTCAAGAATTAGT
Organism: Tannerellaceae bacterium; assembly: GCA_963605145.1. Classification (GTDB taxonomy): domain Bacteria; phylum Bacillota_I; class Bacilli_A; order Erysipelotrichales; family Erysipelotrichaceae; genus Colivicinus. The sequence goes on along the minus strand of CAVCTP010000008.1, from coordinate 18,345 downwards.
TAAGAAGATGAAGGCTTCTGGCGCTAAGGCATATTTAGTTAATACTGGTTGGAATGGTACTGGTAAGAGAATTTCTATCAAGGATACAAGAGGTATCATTGATGCTATATTGTCTGGTGCTATCAATGAATGTGAAACTAAGAAGATTGCTTATTTCAACTTAGAAGTTCCTACATCTCTAGAGGGTGTTGATACTCATATCTTAGATCCAAAAGATACATATGCTGATCCTCAAGAATGGGATACAAAGGCTAAGGATTTAGCTCAAAGATTTATTAAGAACTTCACTAAGTATGAAACTAATGATGCTGGTAAAGCATTAGTTAATGCTGGTCCAAAACTATAATTATAAAAGTTCAATATTTTAATATTGAACTTTTTTAGAAAGGAACTATATGGTAAAAATTGTTGAGACATCGGTTCGTGATGGCCATCAATCATTATTTGCGACAAGAATGACTACTGAAGAAGTAGTTAAACTATGCAAGATTTATGATGATGTTGGATATCATGCAATTGAAGTTTGGGGTGGTGCTACTTTCGACTCTTGTATGAGATTTTTAAATGAAGATCCATGGGATAGATTAAGAGAAGTTAGAAAAGTATGCAAGAAGACAAAACTTCAAATGTTATTTAGAGGACAAAATATCTTAGGTTATCGTCATTATAGTGATGATGTAGTAGATATGTTCTGTAAGAAGTCTATTGAAAATGGTATTGATATTATTAGAGTATTTGATGCTTTAAATGATATTCGTAATTTAAAACAAGCTGTAGAATCTACTAAGAAATATGGTGGAGAGTGTCAAATTGCTTTATCTTATACAACTAGTCCAGTTCATACTATTGATTATTATGTATCTTTAGCAAAAGATATCGAAAAATTAGGAGCTGATTCAATTTGTATTAAGGATATGGCTGGTGTTTTAACACCTAATGATGCTACTAGTTTAATCACTGCTTTAAAGAAAGAAGTTAAGATTCCACTAGAGTTACATTCACATTGCACAGCTGGTGTATGTGAGATGACATATATGGCTGCTATTAAGGCTGGTATTGATATCATCGATACTTCTATGTCACCTTTATCAAATGGTACTGCCCAACCTTCAACTCAGGCTATGAATACTGTTTTAAAGGGTACAGAATATGATCCTAAACTAAATTTAGAAGCAATTCATAAGGCTGAACCTATTGTTACTGATATTGTTAATAAATATGTTAAGAATGGTTTATTAAATCCAAAATCATTACAAATCAATCCTAATATCTTAACTTATCAAGTACCTGGTGGTATGTTATCAAATATGATTAAACAATTAACTGATCAAGGTGCTATGGATAAATATGAAGAAGTATTAAGAGAGATTCCTAATGTTAGAAAAGATTTAGGCTATCCACCACTTGTAACACCTATGTCACAAATGGTTGGTACACAAGCTGTCTTAAATATCTTAAATGGTGAAAGATATAAGATGTGTGCTAAGGAAATCAAGGATTATCTACATGGTAAATATGGTAAGGCTCCAGCACCAATTAATGAAGAAGTTAAAAAGAAGATTATTGGTGATGATGAAGTAATTACTTGCCGTCCTGCTGATTTACTTGAACCTGAATTTGAATCTTTGAAAGAAAAATATAAGGATATCGCAAGATGTGATGAAGATGTATTATCACTTGCCTTATTTGAACAAGTTGCTACGGAGTTCTTAAAGAAGAAATATCAAGGTGAACAAGTAGAAACTGATGAATTTGAAATGTTTGTATAGGAGGAACTATGGATAAATATTATGGATTAATTGCAATGGTAATATTACTTATAGTTCTAGTAATATTCATTAAATATCAAGTAAATAAAGAAGATGAAGTAGAGGAAGAAGAAGTTGAAACTAAGGAAGTTAAGGCTACTAGAACTCCTCTAGATTTAAATGATGAAGATGCTGTAGTTGCTAGTTTAATTGCTAGTATTGAGTGTCGAAATGCTACAAAGAAGAATGTACAAGTAATCAGTGTTAGAAAGGTTGGTTAATATGAAACTATATAAAGTTAAAGTTAATGGTAAAGTTTATGAAGTAGAAGTTGAAGCAGTTGAAGAAAAACAAGGAAATATTGAAACTGCTAGTGCACCAGTTAAGAATGAACCTACAGGTGCTACTGGTTCAAATACTATCCTTGCACCTATTGCTGGTAAAGTATTAGATATTAAGGTAAAAGTTGGTGATGTAGTTAAGGAAAACCAAACAGTTGCTGTTATTGAAGCTATGAAACTAGAAAATGAAATTCAATCACAATATGCTGGTAAAGTTGTTGATATCCTAGTATCTGCTGGTGATAGCGTTAAGAATAAGGATGCTTTAATTGTTCTAGAATAATGAAACAAATACATTTTGATACTATTGATTCTACAAATACATATTTAAAGAATAATTACCAAAATCTAGATGATATGACATTTGTAAGTGCTACTAGTCAAAGTAGTGGTAGGGGTAGAAATAATCGTACTTGGTTAGATGATGGAAATAATTTATTATTCTCCTTATTAATTAAAAATGATTATTTAATGGATTCCTATAAAATACTTTCCATATTATCTGCATACAGCATTATTGAAGTATTAGAAACTTATGGTATTAATAATTTAAGTATTAAGTGGCCTAATGATGTCTATGTTGATGATAATAAGATATGTGGTATCTTACTAGAATCAGTATCAAAAGAAAAACTAGAATGTTTAATCATTGGTGTAGGTTTAAATGTTAATCAAGATATATTTGAAGGTGAATTTATACATCAACCTACTTCAATGAAGAATATCTTGAATATCAATATTGATATTGAGGAATTAAAGAATAAGATTTATGAAAGATTTGTTGATAATCTTAATAAATTAAAAAGTAATTATTATTTCTATGATGATATAGCTAAATATGATTATTTAAAGGGTAAACAAGTATATGCTTTAATAAATAATAATAAATGTTTAGTTAATGTATTAGGAATAAATGATGATTATTCTTTAAGAATAAAATATGAAGACAAAATAGAGAATATTGAAACTGGAGAAATCAGTTTCCATATATAGGGGGTTTTATGGATTTTTTAATTGAAAATTTATTGTCCGTCACTTGGCAACAAGTAGTAATGTGGGCAATTGGGGCTATCTTAATCTATCTAGCTATAGAAAAAGATATGGAGCCTTCATTATTACTACCAATTGGTTTTGGTGCAATATTAGTTAACTTACCAGGTGCTAGTGCTGTAGGTTCTTGGGTTGATGGTGTATTTGAAGATGGCCCATTATCAACTTTATATAATGCTGGTATAGCTAATGAATTATTACCATTATTATTATTTATTGGTATTGGTGCAATGTGTGACTTTGGTCCATTACTATCTAATCCTGGACTAATGATGTTTGGTGCTGCTGCGCAATTTGGTATCTTCTTTACTTTCTGTCTAGCAAGTACTATCTTCCCAGTAAATGATGCTGCATCAATTGCTACTATAGGTGCTGCTGATGGTCCAACTGCTATTGTAGTTGCCCAAAAGTTAAAATCATCATATGTTGGTCCAATTATGGTTGCTGCTTATTCTTATATGGCACTTGTTCCAATTATTCAACCTCCAGTAATTAGATTACTAACTACTAAGAATGAAAGAAGAATAAGAATGGATTACAATCCTCAACAAGTATCAAAATTAACTAGAATCTTATTCCCAATTATCATTACTGTAATTGCTGGTATCGTATCTCCAGATTCTGTATCATTAGTAGGTTTCTTAATGTTTGGTAATCTATTAAAAGAATGTGGTGTTCTAAATGGTTTAAAAGAAGCAGCTGAGGGTCCTTTAACAAATATCATTACTTTATTATTAGGTATTACTATTGCATCACAAATGCAAGCTGAAAAGTTCTTACAAGTTGATACTTTAATGGTTATGGGTCTAGGTTTATTTGCCTTTGTATTTGATACTGCAGGTGGCGTATTATTCGTTAAGTTTATTAACTTATTCTTAAAGAAAAAGATTAATCCAATGATTGGCGCTACAGGTATCTCTGCCTTCCCAATGTCAGGAAGAATCGTTCATAAGATGGGTCTAGAAGAAGACAATCAAAACTTCTTATTGATGCATTCAATGGCTGTTAACGTATCTGGCCAAATCGCTTCTGTTATTGCTGGCGGTTTAATCTTAGGTTTCTTCATTTAGGAGGTTAACATGAAATTCAATATAAGTAATTTTGTAACAAATCTACCATACCTATTAAAAGGAATGCTAGGTCTATTTATTGCTTTAGGTGTTATTTGCCTTGCAACTATCGCTTTAAATAAATTAACTGAAAAGAAGAAATAAAAGCATCTTATGATGCTTTTTTTGGAGGATTATGAAAGTATTAGTAACCATTAACTCATTTCAAAATCATGAAGATATGTTTAAAGACTATGATTGTGATTTTATCTATCGTTATCAAAATAGTGCTACTTTAGATGATATTAAAGATGCTGATATCTTATTAGGTTGTGTTGATTTAAATTATTTAGATAATGCCAATAATCTAAAATATATCCATTGGGGTATGGCGGGTAGTGATACTATCGCTAATAAGATAAAGGATAAAAATATTATTCTAACTAATAGTACTGGTTGCTTTTCTTTATCTATTGCCGAAAATGTTTTAGGCATGATTATGTATTTTAATAAGAAATTCTATAAATATGTTAGAAACCAAGATCAACATCTTTATAAAAAGGAAGGTGCTACTACATCAATTTATGAGAGTAAAGTATTAATCTTAGGTTGTGGTTCTATTGGTATGACTTGTGCTAAGATGCTTAATGATTTAGGCGCTGAGGTTACAGGTATTAAAAGAACAGTGTCTCAAAAACCAGATTTCTTAAAAGCATTATATACAGATGAAAAATTAGATGAATGCTTAAAGGATGCTGATATTGTTATTATGTCTATGCCACAAAATAAGCAAACTATTCATATGATGAATGCTGATAAACTTTCTAAATTAAAAGATGGTGCTATTTTAATCAATGTTGGTAGAGGAACTGCTATCGATACTGATGCTTTAATCAATGAATTAAGTAAGGGAAGAATATTTGCGGGTTTAGATGTCTATGAAAAAGAACCACTAGACGAAAATTCTAAATTATGGGATTTAAAAAATTGTCTAGTATTACCTCATGTTACTGGTTTTGATAATATGGCTTATACTAGAAAGTTATTAAGACAACTAGCAGTTGAAAATTTAGATGCTTATTTAAATCATAAACAATTAAAGAATATTGTTGATTTTAATACCGGATATAAGGTTTCTAATACATAGTATTATAGATATATGAAATATATTGGATTAGATTTAGGTTCAGTTACTTGTGGTATTGCCAAAAGTGATACAGGATTGATTGCCCAAAGTGTTAAAACAATTCGTTTTAAGCCTGATGATTATGATGAAGCAATCGATAAAATAGAAGAATATATCAATGAATATAAACCAGATTTAATAGTAATGGGCTATCCTTTATTGGAAAATGATGATGAAGGTCCTAGAGCTAAATTATCTAAGGAAGTAGGTAAATTCATTGAAGATGAGACTGGTATTAAAGTAGTACTACAAGATGAAAGATCAACTACTAAAGATTCCGAAGAATTTCTAATTGCTGCTAATGTTTCTCGTAAGAAAAGAAAAAAAGTAATAGACCAACAAGCAGCAGTTAGAATATTACAATATTATTTAGATAAGAAGGCTGTTACAAAATAGCCTTTTTTCTTAGTTTAAAAAAGTTATGTTCTTCTTATTTAGGAAATTAAATTTATTATTCGTTATAATTATCAAAAATTATATTGATTAATGTATGATTAAGTTGATAGTGCATTATATATGTATATAAAATGAAATTATATTTAAGAGAATTAATCAATATAAAATATAAGTAGAGTTACTTTATCTTGGTTAGATTAAATAGAAGTAAGTAATGATTTTCAAGAGTATAAGATAACGGGAGACATATATGGATATAAAGTCGTGGAAGCAATATTTTGATAGAACAATTTTAAATAGAGGTAAAAGTTATTATGATAGTGGCAAGGTCAAAGGTTTAACTCATAAAGGTAATACCTATGAGGCTGTGGTTTTAGGCACTGATTTTTATAAAGTAAAAATAGAAATTTCAGATCACAAATATCCTGTTATGCATTGCACATGTCCATATGGTAGTTATTGTAAACATGAGGCTGCTGTTTTTTATGCTATTGAGCAAATGAGAAAAAAAGAAGGTAATGATGATTCTATAGAGGAACAAAAGAGGTATGTTACCCCATTTAAAAAAGAAGATAATGAATCATATTCTTATTTTGATTTAGAGGCCATGACTGAAGGCATGACTTTTTTGGAAAGTGATGTAAAAAAAGCTCAGAATCTTATTGCGACAGGTTTGATACAACTGACAGCTGTAAATTTAAATTATGATAGATACAATCGTTCAGATATGGAAGGGGAAGTTATAGGAAAAGTAGATGACGATGAAGTTATAATTTCATTTTCTAGAAACAGGATAAATTCTGCTGAATGTAATGTCTATCGTTGCTATGGAAGATATTATCATGGCTATAGCGCTTATATTCCAAATAACAAACTATGTGTTCATGAAATAGCACTTCTCTTGCTTTTGCAAGAATACATGAAGAAAGAATCTATCGGTGATGCTACGGATTATTATGGAAATGCCATGCTTTCGAGTTTTAGAAACAAACGTAAGAGTAAGGTAGATAGTCAGGAGATTTTAAAAGCGAATGTTCTTTTAGAGCCTTTTTTAGAGAAAAAATATGAAGGTTTGCAACTAGGTTTTAAGATTGGTACTGAACACCTTTATATGTTAAAAAAGTTATCTGATTTTGTAGATACTGTAGAGAAAAAAGGCAATTGGCCTTTAGGCAGTAAATCTTCAATTGATTTTGCATTTTCTACCTTTACTCCAAATTGTAAAGCTTACTATGATTTTATTAAGTCTATAGTACTTACGGAACACGCTAGAGAAGGTTATGTCAAAGAAGCTTATGATTATTACTACGGTACTGATGTTGCAGGAAATATAAAAGATCGAATAGGACTATTTGGTAATAGAATAGATTCTTTTTTCCCACTTGTTGAAGGTAAAAAAATACCTGTTACTTTACAAAATGATTACTATTCTAAGGAAACATCGGAGTGGTTTTTTAAAGATGGAAACCCTAATATCCAATTGGATTTGAATATGCAAGAAGATGATAAAAAGGTATTTCATGGTGTCCGCTTGACTGGTGATATGCCTAAGTTTATAGATGGAGTAGATTATAAATATTTTGTTCAGGATGAATATTTTTATCGAGTAGATAATAGCCAGTTAGCCGAGTTACAACCACTTTTAGATTGTCAAGAGAATGGTAGAATCGATTTGAGTATTGGCCGTAAATTATTGTCGGAGTTTTATTATAGAGTTCTTCCTACTATAGAAAAATATGTCACAGTAAATAGGTATGATCAAAATAAGATTCAAGAATATTTGCCACCAGAGGCAGAGTTTAATTTTTTACTAGATCTGCAAGATGGCCAAGTACTTTGTAAAGTCGAGGCTATTTATGGTGAAGATAAATACAATCTAATTGATAGATACAAATCCGATATAAAAGTTTCAGAACTTAGAGATAGTGAAATGGAAAGAACTACTCTTGAACAAATAAAACCTTATTTTCCGTATTTTGATACAGAAAAGGAATGTTTTATTTCTTTGGATGATTCTGATTCTATATATAATATCTTACAAAATGGTGTTCCACTTCTTATGCGATTGGGACAAGTTCTTACTACGGATCGTTTTAGTAGATTAAGTATTCGTAAGAAGATACCTGTAAATGTAGGTGTTTCTGTAGGCAGTGACATAATGAATCTTGAGATTCAGTCTACAGAACTTTCTCAAGAAGAACTTCTTGATGTATTAAATAGTTACCGTAAGAAGTTAAAATACCACCGCTTGAAAAATGGCGAATTTGTTGATTTGGATGGTGACAATTTACAGGAATTAGTAGATTTAATGGAGACTCTTCACATCACACCAAAAGAATTTGTCAAAGGTAAGATGAAACAGCCTCTTTATCGAGCTTTATATTTAGATAAAATGTTGGAACAATGTCAGGATGTTTATTCTGAGCGAGATTTCAAATTTAAACAATTGATTAAAAACTTTAAGACAGTAGAAGATGCTGAATATGAGGTACCAAAGAGTCTACAAAAGATACTACGCAAGTATCAAAAATATGGTTATCGTTGGCTTAGGACTTTAGAAAACTGTCACTTTGGAGGTATATTGGCTGATGATATGGGTCTTGGCAAGACTTTACAAGTTATTACGCTTATTCTATCTCACAAAAATGAAGCAACAACTAATTTACCAGCGCTAATTGTTACTCCAGCATCTTTGGTTTATAACTGGAAAGAAGAATTTGCTAGATTTGCGCCAACGCTTGAAGTTTCAATGATTGTTGGAAATCAGATAGAACGTAGTGAATTAATAGAGAATTATCAAAAAGCCGATGTACTAGTAACATCTTATGATCTTTTAAAACGTGATATTGATCAATATGAGGATAAGTCGTTTAGTTTAGAGATTATTGATGAAGCTCAATATATTAAAAATCATACTACTGCTGCATCCAAATCAGTAAAACTAATTTCTGCCACAACTCGTTTCGCTCTTACAGGTACACCAATTGAGAATCGTCTGAGTGAACTATGGAGTATTTTTGATTATTTAATGCCAGGATTTTTATATAGTTATGAAAACTTTAGAAAAGAAATTGAGACTCCTATCGCTAAAAACAATGATGAGGCAGTGACACTACAATTAAAGCGTATGGTATCGCCATTTATTCTACGTAGATTAAAAGCAGATGTGCTTAAAGATTTGCCTGACAAACTTGAAGAAAATTATTACGCAGTTATGGATAGTGAACAACAAAAACTCTATGATGGACAAGTAGTTAAGATGAAACAAACTTTACAAAAGACATCTGAAGAGAATTTTAAAAAGACTAAACTACAGGTACTCGCAGAACTTACTAAGATTAGACAGATTTGTTGTGATCCATCATTATTATTTGATAATTATCTTGGCCAATCCGCTAAAAGAGCTGTATGTATACAACTAATAGAAAATGCTATAGAAGGAGAACATAAAGTATTATTGTTTTCTCAATTTACTTCTATGTTGGCTTTATTAGAGAAGGATTTAAAAGCGGCTGGTATCAATTATTATAAGATTACTGGTGAAACTAACAAGCAAAAGCGTATTGATTTAGTACAACAGTTTAATGTAGATGATACCCCAGTATTTCTTATATCGCTTAAAGCGGGTGGCACGGGTCTTAATTTGACAGGTGCTGATATTGTTATACACTATGATCCATGGTGGAATGTAGCCGCTCAAAATCAAGCCACAGATAGAGCCCATCGTATTGGCCAAACAAAAACAGTATCTGTTTATAAACTTATAGTTAAAAATTCTATTGAAGAAAAAATTCTTAAGATGCAAGAAGATAAAAAGAACTTAGCTGATGCTATCTTGAATGGTGAAAGCAGTAATATCATGGATATGACAAAGGATGATTTGCTTCAATTACTTGGATAGTTGCGTATCATATAAATATTCATTCTAAGATTATATTTAATTCACAACTTTCAACGTTTTTTAGTTAATTGTTGTTTATAAAAATTGTTAAGAAGAGTGATTAATCTTACGATATTCTAATGGACTATAATTGGTTTTTTCTTTAAATACTTTTCCAAAATAACTTGCATTATCAAATCCACATTCAATCGCAATAGTAATCATATTTTTATTAGAATGCAAAAGAAGTGTAGCAGCCTTGTTGATTCTATAATCTAAAATGTATTCTGTTGGAGTTTTAGATAAATATTTCTTAAATAATCGAAAACAGGTATTTTTCGATATTTTTAATAAATCAGCTAAATCTTCAACGTTAATTTTTTCATTATAATGTTCATGAATATAAGCTAATATGGTTTTAATTCTTTCTTCGTTTACAAGTTCACTAGTATTTCTAATAGGATTTAATTTGCTTATTTCGTTAAATGTATATGACCATAGTTCAATAAGTAAAGATAGAAAATGTAATTCATTATATTCTTTTTTATTATCTGTATAAATGCTATTCATTAAGGAAAGCATATCTTTATTTTTGATTAAGAGATATTTGTAGTTTCCATAAATGATAGGTTCAAAATATTTTTTAAATAAAATATTTGTAGGATCATTAACCAATAAATTAGAAGGGAAGCCAATTGTATAAATAATAGCATTATCATCTTTATATTGTTTAACTGTATGAATTACATCGCTATTAATAAAGATTGCTTCATTTTCATTTAATAATATCTCATCTTCATTTATCTTATAGATGACTTTCCCTTTAATAACCATGGCGTATTCAAAAACATCATGATAATGAGTAGATAATTCTGAATTAAAATATTCATTTAAATTGCCTGTCCAAATTTCCAAAGGAAAATCAATATTTGGATAGGCAATTACTTCTTGAAGATTTTTTGTGAGTACTAATTTTTTGGAATAATTCATTAAACTAATTCATTAACACAAGCAACAACATCTTTATCATTATTGCCATGTTCAATTCCATCTCTAAACAATTTTTGTGCAGCATCGCCAATAGGAGTCTTAACACCAGAATCCTTCATAGCTGTAATAATTGTTTTATGGGCAGTAGCCTCTATATCTAGAGTACATTCTTCAGCTAAATTAAAGTTGCCATTATAATTTTCACATTGTTTAGCAAATGCTTTAAAATTACCATCAATCATAATTGGCAAAATAGTTTGAATTTGTTCCATCAACATCTTAACTGAGATATTGTTTTTAATGCCATATGCAGCTGCTTCACATAATGCACCCATAACGGCAAAATGAACTTCAAGTACAGCAATATCACATACGGCTGCTGAAATGACATCTTCACCCAAATAAATTGCTTTACCAATTGCATCTAAAGCTCTTTTATTTGAATCAAATACTTCTTTGTCTCCAGAATAAACAATATAACCAGTATCTGGACCGATAGAGCTAGGATAAACTTCCAATTTACAATCCAAATATTTCATTCCTAAACTTAAAGCAGCTTCTTGCATTTCTTTTACTTCATCTTGTGTAGAAGTTGTTGTATCAATAAGCATCTTGCCCTTTAATTTTTCAGGTGAACATCCCTTTAACACTTTAAGAGCGATACCATGATGAGGCAAATTAAGCAAAATAGTATCAGCTAAATAAGCTTCATCTAGACTAGGTGCGTATTTAGCTCCTTTTTCAATAAAACGTTCTGCTGCATCTTTATTTAAATCAACAATTGAAACCTCAAGACCTGCATTCATCATTGCATTAATTAAAGTGCTTCCCATTGTGCCACAACCAACCATAGTAATTTCTTTCATAAAATAAGTCTCCTTCTATAATTACAATATAATTATAGTTGCACAAATTATCATATTCTATGAATAATATACCAAAAATATATAAATATCACACCATAATTGATACAAACATCTGATGATTTTCAAATTTTTTATTATTAAAATACTGCTGGTATTGCTTGTTGGTTATTAACATCAATAACACCATATGTATTAATACGTAACTTAGGTATTACTGGTAAGCTTATAAATGAAAGTGTCATAAAGCCATCTACATCTTTTGAAACACCATATTCTTGTAGACATTCTTTTAATTCTTGTAATTTATCTTCAACTTCTTCATTATCTTTGCTACTCATAATACCTGCTACTTCTAATTGTAGTTGTCCTAAGACTTTACCATCTACTACAAAGGCAAGTCCTCCTTGATTATGTAAAACAGTATTTCCTGCTAACATCATATCTTCATCATTGGTTCCGGCAATAATTAAATTATGAGAATCATGTCCTACACTTGTAGCAACCGCACCTTTTTTTAAACCATAATTGCCTAAAAAACCAATTCCTTTGTGGCCTGTATGACGATGTCTTTCAAATACAGCAACTTTTATAATATCTTGATCTATATCAACTCCTGGTGCATAACCATCTTTATGGATAAAAGGAACAATTTTTTCAGTTGTAAGAAGTTCATGTGGTGTTAAACATATAACTCTTTGTTTATCGCCATCTTCTTTTAACTGTAAATCTTCAAGTGTAATTTCATCCATATTAAAAGAATGGAATACTCTATTGTATGCATCTTTATATATAGATAATTTTTTAGGATATATTAATTTATCTTGTGATGCAACTAGAATACCTTTTTTATATACACTTTCTACAGTAAATTCTTCTAAATTATTAACTACAATTAAATCTGCCACATATCCTGGGGCAATAGCACCTGAGTGGGTTAGCCCAAAATAGTTAGAAGGGATTAAGGTAGCCATCTTAATAGCAATAATAGGGTCTACTCCTAATTGAATTGCTTTACGTATACTATAGTCAATATGTCCTTCTTGACCTGGATGTTTATCATCAGTTACTAACATACATCTATTGCAATATGGTTCTTTAAATAAGCCTATTAATGCTTCCATATTATGTGCAGCAGTTCCTTCACGAATCATGATATATTGACCCTTACGTAGTTTTTCCATAGCTTCTTCTAATGTGCTACATTCATGGTCAGATTCTACATATGCGCTAATATAGGCGTTTAATTCATCACCTTGTAGTCCTGGAGCATGTCCATCTATTTTCTTATTTGCTTTCTTACAATCAAGAATCTTTTTTAAAATCTTAGGATTTCTATTTACTGTACCATAGGCATTCATTAATTCTGCTAGGCCTAATATTCTAGGATTTGTATAATATTTTTCTAATTGTTCAGCTTCTAATCTTGCACCAGATTTATCTAAATCTGTAGCAGGTACACAAGATGGAAGCATAAAGTAAACTGATAAAGATAAATCCTTTGTTGTTTCCAACATGAATTCTATGCCATCAAGCCCCGAAACATTAGCAATCTCATGCGGATCGGTAATTATTGTTGTAGTTCCGTGTGGTAACACTTCATTTTCAAAAGCAGGTCCACATAGCATAGAACTTTCTATATGGATATGTCCATCTATCAAACCAGGGCATACATATTTTCCTTCTAGATTTATTTCTGTTTTGCCTTGATAATTACCGATACCAACAATATTACCTTCTTCTATAGCAATATCCGTTTTTTCTATTTCATTGGTAAAGACATTTACAATATTGGCATTTTTTAATACTAAAGTGGCTGGAACATCTTTTTTTGCTGCTGCAATTTGTTTTGATAATGTTTCCATGTAATCTCCTTATAAATTTTTTAAAAAAAAGAATCTGTCATTAAGCAGAAATCACTAAAATATTGACCTTGTTCTTTGTAGGTATGCTAGCAAAAGAAAATACACCTGTCAATGAGAAAATCATTTTTTGAGATGTTTGTTTCAATTGAGATTTAGTAGTAAAAAATGAACCATTTTTATGAGTTATCGCATCAGATATTGATAAAAATGCAAAAACTGACGCGATAAACGGCATTTTTGATGTTAACTTTGTCATTGTATAATAGTTAGGGTTATATGTTATAAATCTTGAAGGGGTTAGATGAAAAGATTGATAAATAAGATTATTAGCTTGTTTCTAGTTATTGCAATTACTTTAATGCAAGTTTTTATAACACCTATTTATGCTGATGAAACTATATATGCATCAGATGAAGATAGCAAGAGTTATTATAGTATTTCTGATGCTTGGAAAGCAGCATTAAAGGGTAAGAAAATAACAATGGAATGTGATTGGAATCTTGATACTTATTTAAAGGTTCCAGAACACAATGAATATGCTGTTACTGTTGATATGAATGGTTACAAAATATCTCGTAACTTAAATTCTGCTGTTCAATATGGACATGTTATTGAGATAGGCAATTCTTCCTCTTTAATTTTAACTAGTTCAGTAAATAAAATTTTTTCATATACTCATAGAGGAAACTACAATCAAAATAGTATTAGATCTGGTGGCTTAATCACTGGTGGTTATAACAAGTATAGTGGTGGTGGCATTTATGTACAGGCTCAAGCTAGTTTACATTTAGATAATGTTGCTGTTGCGGGAAACTATTCTGAAGAATATGGTGGTGGTGTTTATACTGAAAATACTATTTGCCAAGTATATATGGAAAATGGTGCCCAAGTCATTGATAATGGTGCTAATTATGGTGCTGGTATTTATGTTGGCATGAAAAATACGACCATTTCATTAGATGATGCTAGTTCTATTTCTTATAATTACGCTAAAAAAGATGGTGGTGGTATTTATGTTAATGGCACATATTCTCATATCTATTTATCTAACTTTTCTTCAATAAATAATAATTCTGCGGAAAATGGTGGTGGCATTTATTATAACTATACTTATGTCACTCTTAAGAGTAATGATAATACTGGTTCTATTTCTAATAACAGGGCAAGAATGGGTGGCGGTTATGGTGGCGCTGTTTATATATGCAAAAATGTATATGATGAATCATTAGATAGAACAGATAATTCAGGTGAAATCTCCGGTATTGAGTTTGATAATAACTCCGCCAACAAGGATGGTGGCGCTATCTATATTCATCAAGAGAATTTTGTTATTTCTAATTGTAGTATCACAAACAATTTGGCAAGTGATGAGGGTGGTGGTATCTATAATAATAATGATGGTACAACTATCTCTAATACAATAATTAAAGATAATACTTCTACTTCTAATGGTGGTGGTGTTTTTACTTCTTGTTATAACGATATTACTTTAAGTGGCAAGGTTTATATTACTGATAATAAAAGAAGTGATGGTTCCACTGATAACTTATTTTTAGGTTATTCAAGTGATGCCTTAAAAGCATATGTTATGGGTAGCCCAAAAGGAGAAGTTGGTATTAGAATCAACAAGGCTACTACTCGTAAGATTGGTAAGACTAGTACTTATTTTGATGAGAGTGTCTTTTCTTTTGATTTAGGTGGTAATTATCATATCGCATACGATAGTTCTTCTAGAGAATTAAATATTGTTAATGGTGCTCCACAAGAAACAATTAAAGCAACCGAAGTTTCTCCTATAGTTAAATCTACTGGTAAAACATATAATGGCAAGGATTTAATTGAAGGATATTTCTCTTTCTTATCAGTAGATGATAGTAATATGGATTCAGATTCTAATTTCTATTATTCTGATGGCTATTTCTTAAATGGAAATGATGGAGATAATAATGATCCAACTATTTATAATGAACATTTAGCTACTACTTCAATGGCTATGGCTATTTCGGCTTTCTATTCCGCAATTGGTTCTGATGGAAAACTTTCAGATACACTAAATAATAATAAAGAATATGGCGATCGTTCATATACTTATAAATCACAAAATATTAAGAAGTTCTTAACTGATATTGGTGTTAAACAAGAAGATATCTTTATCAATGATTTTAATAGTATTAAGCCAAGTAGCGATAGTATTGGTGTTGCGATTGGTCAAAAGGTAATTAGTGGTACAGATTATGTTTTAGTACCTATCGCCATTAGAGGACAAGGATATGAATCGGAATGGGCAAGCAATGTAACAGTTGGTAAAAATGGTGAAGAAGAAGGTTTTGCCAGTGCCGCTGATACAGTTTTTGATACAGTAAAACAATATATTGAAGAATATAGCCTAGAGGATGAAATTGCTAGTGGAAAGGTTAAGTTTTGGATTGCGGGATATTCTAGAGCCGGTGCTACCGCAAATTTAACTGCAAAAAGATTAATTGAAAAATATTGTAGTAATGAATCTACCTCTACAAATAATCAAGTATATGCTTATTGTTTTGAAGCTCCTCAAGGTGGTATTAATACCGCAATGAAACTTGATGAAAGTAAGTATTATTCTATTCATAACTGTATTAATATGGTTGATTTAGTTCCGCTTGTTGCCCCTAAGGAAATGGGCTTTATTAGATATGGTGTTGACCATTATGTTCCAGGTTCTAAATCTAGTAGCATAGAAACTGATAGTACTGTTTGGTCAATTTTAGAGAATAAGGATTGGGCATCAACTTATAAGACATGGCATGACAACACAGCATATGAGGTTGGTTCATCTAATTATGATACTAGCGAAATGTTGAAACAACTTGTTTCAATTAATAAAGATATTCATTTTAGTGATTATTTTAAGATTGCTGATATTGATCTTACTGGGTTTTTAATAGGTGACTTAGTTGATGAAGTTGATTATAGTGGCGAAGGCATAAAACAAAGTGAATATTTACGCATATTCTGGAGAGCCTTATTATCGTGGGGCTTATATACTGGTGATTATCGTGATAGTTATGTTAATGAGGTAGGTAAATTATCACATGATAATTTTGCCCCATATTCCTTTGAGGAGGCACTTCAAACATTTATTATTACAATATTTAGTAAATCTACAACAGAACAAAGTGATATTGTAACTTGTCTAACATATGGTGCATCAGCATTTATTAATAGTTCGTCTTATATAAGCATATTTGATGATTTGCTTGGTGATTGGTGCAAACTTTCTAGCACTGAAAGAATTGAATGGATAAGCAAAATTTGGAATAGTTTTATGTATACATATAATTATGTAACAGACTCTACAGCTGCTTCTTATTTCTCATCTGATGAACTTAATCAATTAGAAGCATCTTTCTATACCATTTTTGATATAGTTTTACGTATAGTAGATGCAGATTATGCAACTAAGGTTAAGGATTGGAATAATAGCCATTCTGCTGTTAATGAAAATAAAACTCCTTTAACTGAGGGAATTACTACTAATCAAAGTAATTATGGAACTGATAGTGAGATTTCTATTCTAGCAACTATTTATTACAATATGACTTCGATTGCACAAGGTCATTATCCTGAAATAAATCTTGCATGGCTTCGCTCATATGATAGTTTCTATGCGAATGATGAGAATTCTCCTATATCAATTACAACTGATAAAAAAGCAACAATAACTATTGATGAAACTAAACTTAATTCTAGAAAACTAGTACTAAATACTGATTTAGAAGGTTCTAGTGTTTTCTATCGTATTAAAGGATTAGATGATAGTAACTATAGTGCTTGGAAACCATATAATAAAGCAGTTGAATTAATAGCTAAAGATAATAAAGAAACTACCTATACCGTACAATATACAGCTATATATTGTGACAATATTAGCGATGTAATAGAAAAAACAGTAACTGTTAAAGGTAAACATACCCTTACTGTTAATGGCTATATTGGGCATTTTGATACAGGTGAAACTGTAATAGTTGATGGTTCATTTTCTGATTCTTCAAAGGTATTTAAATCTTGGGAATATAGCAACGTTGAAGGAATTATTCCTGATGCTAATAAGAAAGATGTCAACATTACAATAACAATGCCAGATTCCAACTTAGAATTAAATGCCAATTATGTAACATGTATTAATGATAATGATAATTTGAAATTAACTGTTGATGCTCCTGTTGCTAACGAAGTATTAGATACAAGCGGTGTTTTAACTTGGAATAATGGAACTTTAAATGTTAATGTTATTTGGGTTGAAGTACTAGATGGTAAGGCAACAATTGCTGGAGAGAAAGCTCAATTTGGCGCAACCTATTATGCATATGCAAAAGTTGATCAAGATTTAGACAATAATATCGCATTTAATGTAAGTAAAGATGGTGTTACTGTTAAGTATGATCCTAATTCATCTTGTGACGCCGAAGTAGTGATGATTGATACTGATGGATCATTATTAATCTTTGGACCAGCAATAAGCACAGAAAAGATAAAGATTGTCGATGTTAACGATGCATCTATTAATATCGCAAGTAATTATACAAAGGAACAAATTAGTGCAGCTTTACCTAAGACCGCGGTAATTAAAGGCAGTGATGGTAATACTTATACTGTTGATGTTGATGTTAATAGTGCGGATTATACAAATGCTTTAAATGATGATGGTTCATTTAAAGATAATGCTTATATAACTATTCCATTATCATTAGATGTATCAAGCAAGTTTATTAACTCTGATAATAAAACATTAAAAGTTAATCTAAACATCAGTACTCTAACTCCAACAAGTGCGCCAACTTCTGATATTGCTTCAGGTACTTATAAACAAGAAAGTATAACAGTTACTTTGTCGACAACTACTGAAGGTGGAACAATTAAATACAGCATCAATGATGAAGTAATTCAAACTTATACAAATGGAATTGTTTTATCCGCAAATAAAGGTAAAAAAGAAAC
>CAVCTP010000007.1:0-19597 GCA_963605145.1 Tannerellaceae bacterium | reverse complement strand
TAAAAAACTTGTAGTTAAACTACAAGTTTTGTACCAAATGATCTAACTCTTACCTGTAATATTGCATCTTCACCAAATACAGGTTCGATTATTTTTTTGAAATCCTCAATTTTATCATGTGGAATTACTACTTGAATTGTTCCATCAAATCCTCCACCATGTACCCTATGTGCTCCTTCACCTTTTAAGAAGTCATCTGCTAAGAATAAGCCAAGAGCTAATGATTGATAATTAGGTCTAGATGCTGGATATACATTTTGTAGATATTCAAATGAAGATCTGCCAGATTCATTCATTAGTTTTAATAATGAATTTATATCTTTATCTTTACATGCTTTTGCTTCTAAGATGGCACGATTATCTTCATTATAGAAATGCATCGCTCTTAAAATAGCACGATCATTTTTAATTGTGTCTCTAATTTTCTTTAAATTGTTATATAAATCTTGTTTAGTAGCATCAGCCAAATATTCAACATTTAATAGTCTAGCAACTTCCTTAATTTCATTAGGAACAGCAGCATATTCATGTGATAAATCCGCATGATCGCCTTTTGTATTTATTAATAATAATTCATAACCATAGTCTGAGAAACTAAAGTCATAATTATCAATCTTTGGATTATTAGGGTCTTTAAAGTCAATTGCTACAAAGCCACCAACGGAAATAGCCATTTGGTCCATTAGACCACTAGGTTTACCAAAGAATTTATTCTCAGCGAATTGGCCAATTACCGCTCTATCAACATCATTTACAGCCTCGTTGTTGAATAAAGCATTAAATATTTCTACTACCATAACCTCAAAACAAGCGGATGATGATATACCAGAACCAATTAATACTCTAGATTCACATAGTCCATCAAAGCCACCTATTTTATAGCCTAATTCATTTAATTTAAAAGCAATACCACGAATTAATGCTTCAGTAGTATTAATCTCATCTTTGTGAATTGTTAAATCAGAAATATCTACCTTATTAGGTTTAAAAGCCTTGTCTAAATAATTGACAATATTACTATTATTAGCTTTAACAATACATAAATTATCAATATTTAAGCCAGCAGCAACAACATGACCATGTTGATGATCGGTATGATTGCCACCTATTTCAGATCTACCAGGAGAACTTATAAAATGATAATCACCATCGCCATATAAGTTATATGCTTCATCTAATAATTTCAGATATCTCTTTTTTTCATTACTTATATCATCATTACAAATAATTTGTTTTAATAAGTTATCAATCTTATTGGAATTGATATATTCCTTTAATTCAATATAATTCATACGATTACCCTAGATGAGATTTGCCAATCATAGCTGCACCTAAAACACCAGGTTCTGCAAGTTCTGCCTTTAAGATTGGAACTTCTCTCATTCCTTCATGTACCATTGATTTAAAATATTCTCTTAATTTATCAAAATATAATTCACTAGAATTTGTACAACCACCACCGATAACAAAACAGTCTGGGGCAACAATAGCACTAATGGCAGATAGACAAGTCGCAAAGTCCTTAGCCATCTTATCAACGATTTCTTTAGCGACTTCATTACCTTCTGTAGCTAATGCAAATACTTTTTTAGCACTATCACCATTTTCACCAATTTTATCTTTACCAATTAAACCAATAGCTGTGCCAGAAGCAAGAGTTTCTACACCGCCTCTATTTAAATGATGGTAATTTGGATAATATGGGCCAGTAGGATCAACTATTACATTTGCTACTTCACCAGCATATCCCTTATGGCCTTGAATAATCTTGCCATCAATAATTAAACCGCCACCAATACCAGTAGAATGTGTTAAATAATAAACAACATTATAGCCTCTACCAGCACCTAATAAAGCCTCAGCAAGTCCAGCAGCATTAGCATCATTATCTAAAAATACTGGAATATTTGTTACTTTGTGAATATTATCCGCAAATGGATAGTTTTCACATCCTGGAATATTAGTTGCTTGAGTTATAACATTTCTTTCGCCATCTACAGGTCCTGGTATCGCAAAACCAATTGACTTTACATCACTTAAATCAAATTGTTTTAATAATTCAAGAATATTTTCTTCAATTCTTTTAGGTCCTTCAAGTCCATATGAAACAGATTTAACATCTTGAACAATCTTACCTTGTTCATCTACCTTACATATACGCACATTTGTGCCACCTAAATCAATGCCTATGTAGTAATTCATTATTATTACCCCTTTTTCTCAATTATACCAATTAGGTCATAGTTTTTATATGCAACAATCTTTACATTATAAAATTCACCTATTTGTAATCCTTCATTGTCTTTTATATAAACTACCCCATCAATACCATCAGGTGCTGATAAATAAGTTCTACCTATATATCTATCAAATAATGTTTCATATCTTTCAATCAAACATTCATAAGTTTTACCAACTCTTGATTCATTTATCTTATCTACAATATCCTTTTGTACTAACATCAATTCTTCATAACGTTTATTCTTTAAATCTTCATCTACTTGTTCATCCATATCATATGCTTTAGTATCTTCTTCTCTTGAATAAGTAAAAGCACCTAAAGAATCAAACTTTATTTCTTTAACTAAATTGATAGTATCCTTAAATGTTTCTTCTGTTTCATGAGGAAAACCAACAATCATAGTTGTTCTAATAACAGCATCTTTAAAATACTTTCTTATTAGATTAACCTTTTCTTTAATTAATTGAACAGTTCCCCTTCTATTCATTAATTTCAATATTTCATCATTACCATATTGAATAGGAATATCAAAATAAGGTAATACTCTTTGGCATTTACTCATTTCAATTAATAAATCTTCTTCAATTTCATCAGGATACATATATAGTATTCTTATCCATTTAAAATCTAATTTATCTAATTCATGAATTAAATCTTTTAATCTAAAATAACCATATAAATCTTTACCATAATAAGTTGTATCTTGGGCAACAACATTTAATTCTTTTACACCATTTTCTAATAATCTTTTAGCCTCTGAAACATTTTCCTCAATAGTATATGACTTACAATTACCTCTAATTAAAGGAATAGCACAATAAGCACAACGATTATCACAACCATCAGAAATCTTTAAATATGCGGTATAGTTATTATTCGCTAGTTTTCTATTTTCACCATATGAATGAATAAATTTATGATTAAATAATTTAGATAATTTATCAGGTAATTCTTTATAATCATCAACTTTAACAAATAAATCTACCTCATTAAATTCTTTTACAACTTCATCAAAATATCTTTGTACTAGACAACCTGTTACAATTAATTTCTTTAATTTATCTTGCTTATATTCAGCAATTTCTAATATTGTATCTATCGCCTCTTGTTTAGCACTTAAAATAAAACCACAAGTATTAATTACAATAGCATCACATTGTTTTAAATCTTCTTCATATTCAAAAAATGGATCATCAAATAAACCTATGATATGTTCTGAATCAACTAAATTTTTAGCACAACCTAAAGAAATAAAACCAACTTTCATTATTCTTCCTTACTAGCATTTTTATATCTTTGCTTCTTTTCTTCTTTTATCTTAGCTCTAATATATTCTCTTGTTTTCTTTCTTTTAATTCGTTCAACTTCTTGTTTCTTTTTCTTTTTATAATTTGGTTTTACCTTTTCATTTTTACGATATAAACTCTTGGCAATCTGCCTTGCTTCATAGTCTATTTTCTTTTCTCTTTTTTTAGTAGGATTAGTAGCAGTTTTCCACTCATTATCCTTAAATTGTTTAGCATCAAAATTTATACCATTTTCATTAAGTTTTTTAATACTAGGAATATCTTCTTCTTTATATAGCAAATAACAAGTTCCATCATTTTCATTTCTACCAGTTCTACCAGCTCGATGATCATAAAATTGAAGTTGTTTTGGTAGACCCATAGAAATAACATGGCTTATACCATCAATATCAATACCACGCGATGCGACGTCTGAACAAATTACATAGGTATATTTTTTAGCTTGTAAATCTTTAATAGCCTTTTGCCTAGTTCTGCTATCTAGACCACCATGCAACAATAAAGCCTTGATACCCATTTGTGTCAAATATTCATATGTTTCATCAGCATAATCCTTAGAATTGGCGAATATTAAACATACATATGGTTTAAAACCCGCTAATATTTCATAACACATTTGTTTATAATCTTTATGCTTACAATTAACTAAAATATGTTTAATTTTAGGATCTCTTTTTTTATCTTCGACTTTTACAATTCTTGGGTTATTTAAATATTTTCTAACAAATTTTTGTAATTCTTCTGGGAATGTTGCGGAAAAACATAAGACTTGGGGATTTTTTACCATATGAGAAAATACAGTATCAATATCTTCTAGAAAACCATAGTCTAAAGTCATATCTGCTTCATCAATAACAAACATTTGGACAAAGTCTACTCTTAAAACATTAGATAAAAATAAATCTTTGATTCTTCCAGGTGTACCAATAACGATATGCGGTGGCTTATCCATCTTGGCAATGGATCTACTTTTATCGGTACCACCAGATAATAATTGGATTCTTAAGTCTGGTAAAACTTCTTGCATCAGCTTACATTTTTGATTAACCTGATAAGCAAGTTCTCTAGTAGGTAAAGATATTACTACCTGTGTCTTTTCAGACTTTGTATTTATCATTTCCATAATAGGAATTAGATAAGCATGAGTCTTACCAGTACCAGTTTTAGATAAGGCAATAATGTCTTTGTGAGTCTTTGATATTTTAAGCACTTCATTTTGTACAGCGCTCAATTCTGTAAAACCATTTAAGGCTATAAAATCAAGTGTATTTTGTTTAAGTTCTTTATTCATACGATTGATATTTTACCATATAATTAAAGCATGGAAATTAGAAAGCTTGTGCCAAGTGGCTATTGTAAAGGTGTAGTTAATGCCATTCAATTAGCCAAAAAAACTAGGATTAATAATCCTAATGAAAAGATCTATGTTTTAGGTATGCTTGTGCATAATAGTTATGTTTCAAAAGAGTTAGAAGAGATGAATATTATAACCCTTGATGATACATTTAAAAGCAAAGCTGAATTATTAGATGAAATTCATGAAGGAATTGTTATATTTACCGCTCATGGCATAAGTCAGACAATAAAACAAAAAGTAATTGATAAAGGTCTAAAATATGTTGATGCTACATGCGTAGATGTTTTAAAGACTCAAAGTATTATTTCGGAATATATTGATAAAGGATATGATGTTATTTATTTTGGTAAATATAAACATCCCGAAGCAGAAGCAGTTTTATCTATTTCTAATAAGATACATTTAGTAACTAATGAAGATGATTTAGATAAATTAAATATTGATAATGATAAATTATTTCTAACAAATCAAACTACAATGTCTTATCTACAATTAGGTTCATTAATTGATAAGGCAAAAAAGAAATATCCTAATATTGTTATCGAAAAGGAAATATGTAATGCCACTAGTTCTAGACAAATGGCAATATATAAATTAGATGATTGTGATTTACTATATATTGTTGGTGATAGTAAATCTAATAATACTAATAAATTAGTAGAAATAGGTAAAAATAAGGGTATTAAAAAAGTCTTTTTAATACAAAGTTATAAAGATATTAATTTAAATGATTTAAAAGATGTTAATAAAGTATATGTTAGTGCTGGAGCATCAACTCCACCTAATTTAATTGATGAAGTAATTAATTATCTAAAGTCTAAATTTGCTTAATAGATTTTTAATAGAAATATCTTCCATATCAAATATCTCAGATAATAAACCACATTTTTTAGTAGTTAAATAATAAATAAATAACATTATTAAACCATATAAACACATATAAGCAATGGTTATTAATCTATTATTATAAGCAATAGTAAAAATATAATTATTTAAGATATAAGCAGGAACAATCATAATTAAAGAACAAATTAATATTAAAGCAGTTCTTTTAATTGTTTGAGTTAAATTTAAATTAAATTTCTTTCTTAAGAAATAGAAATAAATTAATATTTGTAATAAGTAATAAAATGCTGAGGAATAAATCATTCCATAAGCATAGAACATCTTTACTAGTGGGAAGAAAGTTATAAATTTTACTAAGAAACTGATAATTAAAGTAAATATTGATGCCTTTCTTAATTTTAAAGACATCATTATTGAACTAAATATTGGGGCAATTGTACCTAAGAAAATTTGAATTGTACTTATAGCGAATAAACTTGCACCTAAGTCTAGATTACTATTGCCATACATAATAAAGTAAATATCCTTAGCAAAGAATAAGAATATCAAACACATTGGTATAAGAATAATACATGTTGTATCTAATATAGAATTGATTTGTTTAGTTATCTTTTGATTATCATTTTGTTCTAGTGATTCAGCAAGATATGGTACCATACCTGAGCCAAAGCCTAAAGCTAATACAGAAGGAATATTGGCAATCTTAGCAATATTTGCTTGTAAGATACCAGAAGATAATTTCATGGATTCATATATCTCTTGGCCATGTACCTTAGTTACATAATCTAAAAAGAAAGTTGTATTGATTAAAGGCCCAGCGGTAGATAAAAAAGAAATAATTAAATACGGAATACCAATAGCTAATATTTCTTTAACTATTTCAGTTTTATTAATATCATAATTTTCTTCTTGAGTATTAGCTAATTCTTCAATATGTTTAACATCATTTTTAGAAAAATATTTTGTAAAGATGATTGCCACAAAGGCACCGATTGAGGCAGCGGCGATTGCTACATATATAGCCCAAATATTTTCAAAGTTCCATATCTTAACAAATACATATCCACCAATTAAGATTGTAAGAACTCTTACTAATTGTTCTAATACTTGTGATGCACCATAGATATCTAACCTCTTTAAGCCTTGAGAATACGAACGTATGGAACTTAAAAAAGGAACTAGAATGATGGCGATTGTTAAAACATAGAATAGATTTCTTAGATTTTCAATATCACTTATTGGTGCACTAGAGCCAAGTGATTGTCTAGCTAGTGGTGTAGCTATAAATATAAATATTAAAGCAACTAAAAAACTTAATGTTAAGACAATAGAAGTGCCTAATTTTTTGACTAATAGACAAGTCTTATAATCTTTTTTAGTTATATATTTGGCAACTAATGAGGCAATCGCAAAAGGAATACCAGCACCAGATATTTGTAATAACAAATCATAATAGGTATATACAATACTATAAAAGGCCATATTAGATTCACCAGCTATCTCTGATAATGGTGAATAATAAAATAGGCCTAATACTTTAGAAAGAAAAATACCAAAGGAGCTAGCTAAAGCTCCCATTAATAGTGATTCTTGCATTTTATTCTTATTTGCCATCACTATTCTCCATATTTAACATCTAATTTAATATATTCATTATGAGTTAGAGAATAATCTTCATTCTTAAAAGAAACATTAATATATAAAGTAGTCTCAGGATTTTCGGTTGTAGCCGAAATAACTAATCCCTTTACATATCCTTTATCGGGATTTGCTTGATTTGGTATCATAGCATAATCTATATCTTCGAATATGCCAACATTGGCAGCCATGGTTGTGCTATAGTCTTTTCCTTCTTCTATAGCAATAACTTCTATATCATATATAGCAGCCCTAGGATTATCAATTGTTACATAGAAACGATAAGCGCCATCAATTGAAGCTATTTCAGCTGAAATATCATAATAATTAGAACTATCTAAAAATTGTTCGTGTTCTTGGATATTTTCAATTATATCGGCATACTTTTGATTAGGATCAACTTTTTCTTCACCTATCTTGTCACATCCACATAGGCATAATAAAAGTAATATTAATAATATTTTCTTCATATTAGAACTCAACAGCGTAATAGAATTTCTTACCCTTTTTGATTATTGTTAATTCATTATTGAAAGCATCAGCTTTATGTAATGTGAAATTAATATCATTAACCTTTTCACCATTAACACTGATAGAATTACCATTAATTAAATCTCTTGCTTCTCTATTAGATTTACATGCGCCAACAGCAACTAAAGCATTAATTAAACCTACACCATCTTCTAATTTA
Source organism: Tannerellaceae bacterium (assembly GCA_963605145.1). GTDB lineage: Bacteria > Bacillota_I > Bacilli_A > Erysipelotrichales > Erysipelotrichaceae > Colivicinus. The sequence goes on along the minus strand of CAVCTP010000007.1, from coordinate 11,516 downwards.
CTTCTTTGTAGATCGGCAGTACCTTGTTTTAATTCATCATATGTTAAATCTTTTAAGTTACCTTTAAAGAAGGTATCGGCAATCTTAACAGCACTTTCATAGGCTTTTTCACCATGAATGAAAGTAATTACTTCTCTTGCTAGAGCCTTATGTGCTTCACGAAGTTCTGGATGTTGTTTATTAGATTCCTCTAATCTTTCTATCTCTTCCCTTGATAAGAATGTTAAGAATTTCAAATAATCAATAACCTTATCATCTTCAGAATTAATAAAGAATTGATACATCTCATAAGCACTTGTCTTATTAATATCTAGCCAAATAGCTTTACCATTTGTCTTACCAAATTTTGTACCATCTGATTTAGTTAATAAAGGCATAGTGAAACCATATACTTCTTTGCCTAATTTCTTTCTAACTAATTCAATACCAGCAGTAATATTACCCCATTGGTCTTGACCAGCAACTTGTAATGTTACACCTTTAGTTTCATATAGATGCATAAAATCATAAGCTTGCATTGTCATATAAGAAAATTCAGTATAAGTAATACCTTCATCTAATCTTCTTCTAACAATATCTTTATTTAACATATAGCCAACATTAAAATATTTGCCTACATCTCTAAGCCAATCAATAATACTAATTGAATGTAGCCAATCATAATTATTAACAACTTCAAAACCAAATAATTTTTCAGCTTGTGCTTTTAAACAAGCAAAGTTATGGTCAACTTCTTGTTTAGTAATCATTGGTCTTTCAGCATCTGGTTTTGGATCACCAATTAAACCAGTTCCGCCACCTACTAATAGTATTGGATTGTGACCAGCATCTTTTAATCTTTTAGATATTAAAAAAGATGAAAAATGGCCAATATGTAAAGAGTCGCCCGTAGGATCAGTTCCTATATAAAAGGTTAAGCCACCCTTATTTAATAAATCTTTTATTTCTGGCGAAGATTCATCTTTAATTAAACCACGCCACACTAATTCTTCATAAATTCCCATATTCTACTACTTTGTTGTGTCTTTTGGTGAATAAATAATATCTAGACACTTCTCCTTTTCTTCTACTTCTTCCTCTTTTAACATCTTAGTCATTAAACGCATACTTACAGCACCCAAATCATATTTAGGCACTACAAATGAAGATATTTCTGGTCTAATTGCGGAAGTATATTTACTTTCATTCATACATACTAGTTCCATATCATCAGGAATAGCAATATTTTGACCAGCACAAGCATTTAATACGGCTAGAGCTTGAGAGTCTCTATTGGCAATGAATAACTGATGTCTATGAGTCTTAAAGTATGACTTTAAATACTTATAAGTAGATCTGTTATCCTTAGAAACCTCAATAAATCCATTATATTCTAAATTGTGCTTCTTATATGCTTCAGTTGCACCCTTTCGCATTTCTTCTGATATAACATCATTTCGATGGTCTTGTAAGATAGCAATATCTTTAATACCTTTATTTAAATATGTATCGCATAATTCATAAACCGCTTTTTGATAATCAACATAAACAGAACAGATAGAATCTGAAGATATCTTATTACCCATAACAACGATTGGTATATTATATTCATCTAATAATTTAATAGAATCATCTAAATCCTTATCAGCATAGATAATAACGCCATCTACCCTTGCCTTGATTACCTCGTCAATGATTTCCTTTATATCGGTAACACCTTCAGTAATAGTATGTAGATATACCGAATATTCATAAATCTTAGCAATATCACATAAACCATTGATGATATTACCAGAAAAAGATACTGATGAAGAAGGAATGATTAAACCAATAGTGGTAGTTCTTGATAAGGCAAGACCTTGTGCTATGGCATTTGGTCTATAACCCAATTTTGTAATAGCATCTTCAACCCTTTTTTTAGTATCTTCTTTTACAGAAGATGAACCATTGATAACTCTAGAAACAGTAGCTAATGATACATTAGATTCTTTTGCGACCTCGTATATAGTTACTTTCTTCATTTATCAACCTCATCAGGCTTTAACCATTGTTTTAATACTTTTAGTCCCTTTTCAGCGATATCAACTGTTTTTAATTTTGCTTTATCAATATTATTTTTTACTTCTTCTGATTCAAAATAATTATTTATATTTTCTTTAGCACTAGAAACAAAAGCACTTGTTTCTGTTTTAACTTGTTCTATAGTCTTAGAAACAGTTTCACTAGTATTTTGATATACTTCTGTTTGTTTTAATTCATTAATTTTAGTGATTGTTTTATCATATAATTCTTTAGATTTATTAGAAACTAAATCAATACATTTATTAACTTCTTGAGAATCAGAAATCCTCTTAGATGCTTCAATTACTTTGTCTATAGCTGCATTAAAGATACCAATGGCATTATTTTTTATTTCATTAATCTTAATATCATTTTCACTACCTTCAGCAGCTTCATTAATACTATCAATCTTATTCTTCAAATCTTCAATTACTTCATTAACATTCTTATCAATATTTGCCATTTCTTCCTCCTGGTTTTAAGTCTTCTGGACTTGCTTGCCTTGGTTCTTCTTCTTCACTTTCATCATTGATATATGATGCTACCTTGTCTTTGATTTTATCGGCAGATTTAAGTAAATAATCTTTAGCACTATCAACTGCTTCTAAAGTCTTATCATGCGCCTTATCCACAGTCTTAGATACTTTAACGACCGTATCCATAGGTGCTTGAGCCTTTTCAATTGTTGTATCAACTAAATCGATAGTTCCATGTGTTTTTAGTAAGGTAGCGTCTACACTACCTAGTACTTTGATTAATTTGATTAAAAAAATGATTAAGCATAATAAAACAATTGCGCCTAAAATAGGTAATAATTGTTGTGATAATGCTGAAAAAGATTGTATAAAAGCATCCATATTGTTTTCTCCTCACAAGTATTTTAACATGTATGAAAATTTTTTCAATGATATGTAAGTGCTAACAAAAAGAAGCTACATGAGCTCCTTAATCATATTGGCAATATTATATATATCCTTGCTGGACATGAATACTAAACATTCACCTTTTTTATTCGCTAGTAACTTTGCACCTTCAATATCTTCGGATAATACAACACTTCCTGGTATCATCTTTTGTAGATAGGTAATATCAATATCGGTACCATCTTGTTTATCATCAATTGAAGTAAAGTCTAATAGATATACCTCGTCCGCTAGAGACAGCGCTTCAGCAAACTGTGAAGCGAAATATAAAACCCTACTTGCCCGATGTGGTTTAAATATGGCAATTATCTTTCTATCAGGGAATCTTCTTCTACTAGCTTCAAGCGTTACTTTAACCTCTGTTGGATGATGGGCGTAATCATCAATAAAGATAGTATCTTTATATTCTTCAATAACATATCTTCTTTTTGGACCAACAAATTCTTCTAAAGCTTTTTCAACTATTGAATGGTCAAATTTCATATAATCTGCTAAAGCAATAACACCTAAAGCATCTATAATCATATGATCTCCCACAAATGGTACATCATAATGATAGATAAATTTATTATTATGCATTAAATCAAAACTAGAACTAGTACTATCATTTTTTAGATTTGTAACATAATAATCATTATTTTCACTTAAACCAAAACTAAATGCTGGAGTATCAAACTTTAACTTTTGACACCACTTATCATCGCCATAATAAAATACTGCTTCTTTTACATTATGGACAAATTCTTGATAAGCATTAAAATAATCTATTTCATCTTTAAAATAATCAACATGATCTATTTCAATATTAGTAATGATGGCATATTTAGGATAATAAGCCAAAAAATGTCTTCTAAATTCACATGATTCTACACATAAATAATCACTATTTTTACTAATATATCCTTCTCCATCACCAATTAAATATCCGGTATCTTTAAACTTAGAAAAGACAGATTTACACATTGTAGTGGTAGTAGTTTTGCCATGTGAGCCACAAATACTTATAGAATTATATTTATTCATCAATTCACCTAAGAATTCATGATAGCGATAGCACTTACATTTCTTTCTAGCTTCAATAACTTCCGGAAAGTCTTCTAAAAAAGCATTGCCAATAATGACGGTATAGTCTTCCTTGATATTGTCAGGATTAAAGGAATATATCTTAATACCTCTTTTAACTAACTCATCTTCGGTAAAAAAATGTTTATCTAAATCAGAACCACATACTTCATAACCCAAATCATAAAGTATGACAGCTAATGAAGCCATCCCTGTTCCTTTTATACCAATGAAATAATACATTACTTATCTCCAAATAACTTAAATAGAGTTATTTCTTCATCATCTTCTAATTTATCTAATGAATCATTTTTTTCTTCATTATCAAATAAATCATGAAGCTCTTCTTCATCTAATTCTTGTTTATCTTCAACTAGATCATCAATAGCATTTTTATTATCTTCATCATTACCATAACCATAAATAGGAGAAGTAATTATATCTAGATGAGCATCAGCAGGTTTACTAGTTAACTTCTTATTAACCTTAAGTTCACTTTCAGTTTCTTGCTTTTTATCTTGTTTTATAACACCAAAAATAGGCGAAATCTGACTAGAAAATACATATGGTTCATTATTATCACTATAGTTTGCTTGTTTCTTATTATCATTTAAATCAACAAATACATCAGATTTGCGATATAAAAAATCCTTAGCTTTAATTTGTGGCCCCTCATTATTAATAACTTCTTCTACTTTCTTGACTTGCTTAATAACAGGCTTTTTCTCGCTATCATCTACTTCTGATTCATCTTCTTCAAATAATATTTCACATATCTTCTTCTTTATATCCGTCATATTTACCTCAACATTATTCTATAATAATTTTAATACTTAATATTTCTATTCAATAATAAATTCATCAATTCTACCTTCAGTTGGCATAACTGTTTGAAATAAATTAACATAGGTCTTTTGATAATCAATTGTTTCGCTACTAGAGAAAGCATCAATTACATCTTCATCAGAAATTGATATTGATTTAGCGATATCAAATATCTTTTGAGCCATTAAAACAACTTCATTTGAATAGGTATAACCATAAAAAATAATCTCTTTATCAATAAAATATAATAGATAATCATCTTCATATTGATATAAACAAAAAGTATATTTTTCATTATTATCATCTCTATTAACAAAATAACTTATAGAAGAATAAATCTTCTTATCTTCATCAAAAAAGCCATCATCGCTATATTTACCATTAATTATTCCCGATACATTAATATTCATTACTAACTTGCCATTACCTAAGGTATAAATACTAGATAAACTATCACAACTATCCTCTTCTACCTCATAAGGTAAATAATAATCCATATATTTAGAATAATTATTTAATAAAGCCTCTGATTTATTAGTATTAGAAAAAATATTATCTAATTCAGTATTTAAATCATATGTTTTAATATTTTGATCATATATGTTACTACAACCGCTTAATAAAAAGATAATAAGTAAAACTTTAATAAACTTCATAAATGCATTTTATCACAATATCTTGTTCTGCTTAAAACTGTAATAACCGGACTTGCCTATAATGATATGGTCAAGTAAAGGAATATCAACTAAAAGTGAAGATTCATATAATTTTTTAGTTACATTTATATCGGCAACACTTGGTTCTACATTATCACTTGGATGGTTATGAGCGACAACTATACCACTTGCTTTTAAAATAATTGCCTTTCTTAATATTTCATCTACTGCCACAATAGAAGAGTTTTTAGATCCCTTATATAAAACTTCCGATTTAATTATTGAACCCTTACCATTTAAATAAACCACAAAGAATTCTTCTTGATTAGAGTAACCTACATTAAATCTAATCCACTCTACTACCTTGTCAGGATTTAATAATTGTGCCTCACAAATTCTATCAACCTTAGATAATCTTTTAGATATCTCTAATATTGCCATTATTTCTAAAGCCTTTGCTTGTTTAATTCCCTTAATAGAAATTAATTCTTCATAAGATAAACTTAATAAATTTCTAAAACCATTAGCTAAACTTAATACATCTTCCGCTAATTCAAATACATTCCTATCTTTATAAGCAGATTTTAAAACAAGCGCTAATAATTCATTATTATTTAATGATGCTATTCCATATTTAATAGCTTTTTCTCTTGGCATCATATTATTCACAAAGATACCTTCTTGTCTTTAAATACTTTAAAGTATTTTCATAACTATATACATCATCTAATTCAATATCATATTCTTTAACTAAAATATTATTTTCATAATGGTATGTCGAATCTAATTGTGAATCCAAATTTTTCTTATATTCATCATTCATAATAAAACTATTAGGCAATATAAATTCATTCCTAACATGTATTTTATTAATATCATCATTAATGGCATCTATATCAATAGAAATCTTTTTATCTTCTAATTCAAATGTACAAGTTGCATGTTTATTATTTTCACAACCTGTAAGTAAAAATATTATTAAAATAATTATTATTTTTTGCATCTTTTACTTATTTTATGCATAAGTAAAATTCCTAATATCGCACCACAAGAATCAATGCAGATATCTTTTAATGTACATGCTCTACCGGGTACAAAATATTGATGTAATTCATCACTTGTAGCATATAAACAAGAAAATATAATTGGTAATATATATGTTTTATCTTTTCGATAATCCTTAACATGCAAGTAAGCAATAATACCTAAAACCATATATTCACTAAAATGAGCTATTTTTCTAATTGGTCCAAATATTAAATTATTAAAAGTATCTAAAGAAATATGATTTTTAAATATAAAAGCATATATTCCATATAATAATTCAACAACGATATTAGTAGTATTACTTGATTCATCTGCCCCTTGAGCAGAGAAAGAAAAGATAAGTAAACACCACAATAACAATAAGACAATCTTTAAATACTTTTTCACCTTTTAATCATATCATTGAATATAACTAAATAATTCAGATTCACTATTTATACTTGTCTTCAAATTAGTATCATAAGTATTTTTATTAACAACACAACTTATATTACCTATTACTTGAGCCTTATTAAGTATATTTACATCATTCTTGTTTACCGCAATAGAAACAATATATACCCTACTATCATTATCATAATCATTAATTACTTTATTGTTTGTATCATATAATCCTGTAATTCTAGCATTAGATAACAAGATATCACTAATTGGTTTATCATGATTTTCAATTGTTAGATATAAATCAATATACATATTTTTAGCTATATTAGCGGTATTTATCTTAATATCATTAACATATAAATCATAATTAACTTCATCCTCTTTAAGTAATGTATGAGCCAAATCTTTAATGTCATCTTCTAATGCACTCTTATATATTAAAGAACCCTTTGGTATAGAATAAGATAACTTAACATACTTACCTTCAATATCATCAAAATCAACATAAACATCTTTTAAATAATCCTTAGGTAATTCAATATATTCCAAATCATCTTCACTAATTTGTGTACGTTGACTGATATTATGTGAAGCAACACACACCCTAGTGTAACCAATTTTGTATTTGGTGTAGTATCTAATACCAAAGAATAAACCTAACAATAAAATAACAGTAGAACATGTAATAATAAGAATTTTCTTAAGCATTCTTCACTCCTTCCTACTACATATTTATCTACTTTATTAATATTTCCTACTAAAAAGACTGATAATTAAATCAGTCTCGCCTTAAAATTTATGTGCTATTAATTATGATACTAATGTTTATTCAACTACCACAGTACCATCTTCTTTAACAGTGATGTCCATGTCATCTTTTACATAATTAAGGAATTCATCTCCTAAATTATCGATAACTGGCATCGAAACATTATCTAGCCATACCGATGTCAATACAGCACCAGCACATGCTAGAGAGTCTATTTTGTTGGAGAATAACATACAAGCAGGATTCCTATTCATACTGCAAGCACAATATAGAACTAAACCACCGGTAGTTGAACCTATAGTTTGTGGTAAACATAATGCTTTATTATAGATTGATTTACCATATAAATCAGCATTGTTTTGATCACCTACTTTAACTTTCTTATCGCCAAATTGTAAAGCAGATTGTAAAGATGCTAAAGTATTAAAACCTTCATGACTAACTACAGCTTTAGCCTTGCATGTTCCAGGAGTAACTACTCTTCCTTTAAATTCCTTCATTCTAGCATCCTCCTTTAGTTATTTTGTTTAAGATTTCTTCTTCAGTATAGAATCTTGCACTAGTATATGTTCTTAATTTATTACTTGAAGTAATTACAGGCATTGATTTACATAATGGATTATTCATATACATTAATGGACAAATATAAGATAGAATTACACCTGTTTTTTCTAATCTTGGATAATAATCTGTTTCTTTAAATTTCTTTAAAACATCAGGAGCAGCAGTAAATACAGTTGGTATTAATACTTGTTGGTTGTTAGCCTCCTTTAAAGATGTCTCAACTCTATCAGTCCAATCTTTTAATTGTTGTAAAGACATATGCGGGCAGCCCATAAAGCATAATTTAGGTTTAGCATCCTTATTTTTCCATATTACTGGATAAGAATTCTTAACTCTTTCTAGTTCAGCATCATCAATAATATATTCTTTTGCATTTTCAACAATTAAATCTTTACCACTTAATTTAGCTTCGGGAGTTAAATTATCAATATGATACAAACCTACAGCACCATTAGATGCGCTTGCAGCACCAAAATCTTTTAAATATGATTTTGCTTCATCATTTAATTCACTACCAATCCACTTATCTAAGCCAATAACATATGGAACATCTTCCATAACTTTCATGCCAATAGCACTTCCTAATAATTGTGCTTCTGGTTTTTTAGTAGTATTAATGATTATTTTCCAAGTTGCTTTTCTTCCTTCATCTGTTAATAAACCAAAGTAAGGAACATAACCAACAATAGAGCCCATTAAATCCATAATACCGGAGTTACGATTGCATCTTGCGCCTAATACGGAATTAGCGTATACAACTGCTGAAGATTCAGACCATGATAATACATCACCTAATTTAGGAGTATTACCTACTTCATCCATATAACAAGTACATGTAAAAGCATCATTATTTAATAGGCCTAATTTTTGTAATTGTTTTTCATAGAAATCTTGTTTTGAATACATGAATTTCTTGAAAATAAAGTTTTGAAGAAGATTTGCTGGAACATTAGCATCTAAAGGTCTAGGATCAGCTGTGAATTTTTGTTTAGAAATAGCACCAGCATCAATTAACTTATCCATTAGTTCATATACTGCATCTAACATTCCTAAACCAAATGATGTTACTAGATGATTATATTCCGAAGTAACAGGAACCATCTTTGTTGCATCAAAGGCATCACCAAACATCACAAGCGATTTCATAACTTTGGCAAGTACTTCACCTTGCTTGCCATCTAATATTTCTTGTTGTTGCTTTGTTAGTTTCATAATTCATCCTCTATATTTTCATTGCGACTTCATATGCTCGCCAAATAACACTTCTTAAATTGCCTACTTGCTTACAATCACCAACTAGTTTAATCTTTCCTGATTCTTGAGCTAGAGGAGTAGGAATATATCCAGCTGATGAGATAACGCTATCACATTCAATAGTTATATCTTTGCCTTGCTTGTCAGTGCAGATTATTTCATTATCTTTAACTTCTTTTAAACTAGTATTTAAATATACTGGAACATTATTTAAAGCAAACCATTCTCTTAGATATGATGAATTGGCAAGACATACACCAGTTTGAGCAATCAAGTCATTCTTCATTTCGACAATTGAAACTTTCTTACCTTGTAGTGCTAATTCATAAGCAATCTCACAACCTGTTAAGCCACCACCAACAACCACAATATTGTTACCAACTGGTTTACCATTTAAGAATTCACAGGCTTCAATTGTCTTTTCAAAGCCAGGTAGATTTAACTTTCTTGGTTTAGAACCAGTAGCAATTACAATATCCTTTCCAGCAAATTCATCTAGATTTTCAATTCTACTATTGTAATGAATCTCAATATCTAAGTCCTTCATTTGTTTCTTATACCATGCTAGCAAGTCTCTTAATTTACCCTTATAAGATTCTTGAGATGCGCTGATAAATGCACCACCTAGTGTATCACTTGCTTCATAAATTATTGGATTATGACCTCTTAGTTTTAATACTCTAGCAGTTTCCATGCCGCCAATACCGCCACCGATTATAATTACTTGCTTAGGATTATTAGTTTTACTAATATGGTGCTTATCTGTTTGCATTGTTTCAGCATTTACGGCACATCTTGCTAGATGCAATGAATCCGACAATGCTTGATCATTTGGAACACCTTCATAGTGGCACATATTAAAGCAACCATTGTGACATAAGATACAAGGTCTAATTTCATCTTCTTTTTCATTAATTAGTTTAGTTAGCCATTCAGGATCTGCTAAGAATGACCTAGCGAAGCCTGCACCATCTAATTTACCTTCTTCTATTGATTTAGCGGCTGTTGCTGGATCTAGTCTACCAGCACAAACAACTGGAATATCAACAAATTGTTTAATATGTTCAACATCTTTTAGATTACAATTTTCTGGCATATAGATTGGTGGATGAGCCCAATACCAAGCATCATATGTTCCATTATCGCAGTTAAGCATATCATATCCAGCGTCTTGTAAGAATTTAACGGCAACTTCTGATTCTTTCATGTCTCTGCCTACTTCAACATAATCTTCGCCTGGTAACGCGCCTTGTCTAAAACCTTTTGTTTTAGATACAACAGAATATCTTAAAGATACCGGAAAATCATTGCCACATTCTTTTTTAATTGCTTTAACAATTTCTGCAGCAAAACGATATCTATTTTCTAAAGAACCGCCATATTCATCAGTTCTCTTATTAACATAATTTAAAGTAAATTGGTCTAGTAAATAACCTTCATGTACCGCATGTACCTCTACACCATCTACTCCAGCATCCTTTAATTTCTTAGCACTTAAAGCAAAAGAATCAATAAATTCTTGAATTTCTTGCTTGCTCATGGCTCTTGAAGGCACCTTATCTGACCATCTATTAGGAGATTCACTTGCTGTAGCAGTAATCTTATCTAAATTCATAAATGGTTTAGAAAGTACATTTAAAACTGGATTAGTATAAAGAGTTTCCATCATTTTGGAAATTGTGAAGGATCTGCCAAAACCTGCTGTCAATTGTACAAATAGTTTTGCCCCAGTCTTATGAAATTCTGGCATCCACTTTTTCAAATCTTCATACATCTTATCCTTTTTGTGTAGCCATTGGCCAAACATTGGATTATATACTGGCTGACATCCAGGTAATACCAAACCACAATTATTTTGGGCAACTTTTAAAATAAATTCAGCACCAGCCTTATCAAAATGATTATTTTCCATCCATCCTAATAAGTTAGTTCCACCCATAGAAGTCATAACAATTCTATTCTTAATTTCACAATTGCCTATCTTCCAAGGAG
>CAVCTP010000006.1:0-21748 GCA_963605145.1 Tannerellaceae bacterium | reverse complement strand
GAAGACATAGTAAAGAAGGCCAAGTTTCTATGTCGCTTGATGAATTAGTTTCTTCATTATTAAAAGAAATTGAAGAAAAGAAATAATTGAAAAGGCAGGTTAATAACCTGCCTTTATAATGCTTAAATTGATTAGCAATTATTTAAATTTCTCTAATAATTCATCAACAGTAAGAGAGATTGCTTTTTCATCTGTTCTATGTTTAAATTCCACAATTCCTTCTGCTGCAGATCTACCAACTGTTACTCTATATGGTATACCAATTAGTTCAGCATCATTGAATTTAACACCAGGTCTTTCATCTCTATCATCTAAGATACTTTCAATTCCTAATTCATTTAATTTATCATAAATTTCATTAGCTAATTTATTTTGTATTTCATCTTTACTAGACATAGTTAAGATAATAACCTTATATGGTGCAATATTTTCTGGCCAGATAATACCTTTATCATCATGGTTTTGTTCAACAATGGCAGCCATAGTTCTTTCAATGCCTATACCATAAGAACCCATCCATACATCTTGTAACTTATTATTGATATCAGCATATTGCAAGCCCATTGCTTTAGAATATTTAGTACCTAATTTAAAGGTATTACCAACTTCAATTCCTTTAGTGAATTTTAGAGGTTTGCCACATTTAGGACATAAGTCACCGTCTTTACAATTTGTAATATCACCAACAATATCATATTTAATATCACTAGGATTTACATTTATATAGTGATAATTCTTTTGATTAGCACCACAACAGAAATTATGCATTTGCAATACTTCATTATCAATTACAACCTTACAATTTAAATCAATAGGGCCACAGTATCCTGGAACTGCATTGCTTGTTGAAATTAATTCATCATTGGCAAAACTTATTTCTGTTGCATGCAATAGTTTTAATACCTTTGTTTCATTTAATTCTCTTTCACCATTGATAAAGAATATTACTAATTCACCATCTACATTCATCATTAAGGCTTTAATAGCATTAGATGGTTTAACATTCAAATATTCACAAACTTCTTCGATTGTTGATTTATGTGGTGTTTCTACTAATTCTTTTTGAAGAAGTTCTAAAGTTTGTGGTTTTTCAGCTCTTACAACCTCAGTAACTTCCATATTAGAAGCATAGCCACAATCATCACAATAAATAAGAGTATCTTCACCAAGTGGGGCGATTGCTTGGAATTCTTCTGATAATAAGCCACCCATTATACCTGTATCAGCTTTAACAATCTTATAATTGATGCCCATTTCATCAAATGATTTCTTATAAGCATCAAACATCTTTTTATAAGATGTATCTAGACCATTTTCATCTGCATCAAAAGAATAAGCATCTTTCATAACAAATTCTTTTACTCTAACTAAGCCAAATCTAGCACGTGGTTCATCTCTAAATTTATCTTGGAATTGATATAGATTAATAGGCATATTTTTATATGACTTAATCATTGATTTTGCAGCATAAGCAAATAATTCTTCATGAGTTGGTCCTAATACCATATCTTTATTATTTCTATCTTTTAATTTAAAAATTGATGGGCCAAATCCTGCCATTCTTCCAGAATCTTCATAATATTCTGCCGCAATTAAAGCAGGCATCTTTAATTCTTGTGCTCCAGTTGCATTCATGTTTTTTCTAATAATATTTTCAATATTATTTAAGACCCTTAGTCCTAGAGGCAACATAATGTAAATTCCTGCTGATGTCTTTTTAATATAACCAGCTTTAACTAATAAATTACCACTTATTGATTCTTCATCTTTTACATCTTCTCTTAATGTAAAGAAATAACTACTTTTTAATTTCATCTTAATTTTCCACCTTATCTATATTTATCAAAATTTTTAAAATGTAACTTAGCAACCTCATCTAATCTATTTTTAGAATACTTACTAATAAATAATTGTATATCTGAATCAATTTTTTCGGTATCCGAAGATCCTTTATGAAATTGCATTTTATATTTATTTTCCATCTTATCAAAGTAATCTAAGAAGGCATATCTACTTATAATTGAGGCCACGGCCACAGCCGGGTACTGAGATTCAGCTCTAACTTCAAATATTAATTTACGATATATATCTTTTTCTTCATCTAAATATGCATAATAATCTGCTTCTGGACAAAACTTATCAACATAAGATACATTAGGGATATCATATCCTTTGTTTAACATATTTAAATAAGCCTTATTATGCATTTTAGCCTTAATAGCATTTAAATTATTGCTTTCATGAACCTTATTATAAGTTTTGTTATCTAAGATTAATAAGGAATGTTTAAATTTTTTTAATAATTCTGGGCCAATCTTTCTAATATAATTATCATCAAGTTTTTTAGAATCAGTTATATGATTTTCTTCAATATAAGGATAATCCTCAAGTTCTACTATGGCAGCACAAACTACCACTGGACCAAAGAAGTCACCGGTACCAACTTCGTCTGATCCACCATGTCTAAATTTCTTAGTATCGATATAGCTTTGGGCATAAAAAAAGGCATCATTACCTTGAAATACAACCTTATTAGATTTGTATATAGTGATTGTTAAATCATCTTTTTGGATAAAAGAATCAACATATTCATTGTCTGATTTTTTAATATATGTAGAAAAGGTATTTTTAAGTTTTTCTATCTTTTCAGCGCTTAATTTAAAGGAAAATGTACCCATGTAATTAGTATATCAAAGTTGGAATAAAGTTAGATTTAATATATTATTTAAATATGAATATTTCTTGGAATTTAAACACTTATATTAACATCGCTATAGTACTTTTATATTTAGCACTTATCATTGTTGGCTACTGTAAAGGATTTTTATATGGCATAGTTTCACTTATTTATACTTTATTATCTATTGCTGTAGCTTGGTTTTTAGCGCCTATATTGGCCAATAAATACCCTATAATTCAAATAGAAAATTTGGATGCAAAGTATCAATTATTATCTGATTCTTTAAATTTAAATATTATTTTGAATATTATTATTTATTTCTTAATCGTATTTTTAGTATTAAAACTATTATATTTAATTATCAGTATTGCCTTAAAAGGCATCAATAAAATACCAGTACTTGGAGGATTTAATAAAATATTAGGGGCAATATTTGGTTTTATAAATGCTACTTTTATTTGTGTAATTATCAGTATGTTATTAACCTTACCAACATTTGAAAATGGTCTATCAATTAAAAATAATACTTTATTAAAATATACTAATATAATTGCCGATAAAGGTTTAAATATTATTGTGGAAAATATAAATATTGATAAGATTAAAGATGAATTTGAATCACTTGATATTGAATCTGCTAGAAAAGAATTTTCTGATTGGTTAGAAACAAGAAACTAATATGAATTATTACGATTGTTTAGATTTAAATATAGTTAAAGATAAAGTTAAAGAATATGCTGCAATACTTCAAGCTAAGGAATATATTGAAAACGAAGAAGTAAGTTTTAATCCTTTATTAATTAAAAATAATGCCACTTTAACTTTAGAAGCATTAAATCTATTAAAAAAAGATTTTAATGTAACTTTTTCTGGCATTTATTGTGTTGATGATATCTTAGATAAAGCAAGTAAAGATATTACTTTAACAGGTATTGAAATAAAAAATGTTTTAGTATTTCATAATCATTGTTATCGTATTAAGAAACTATTTAATGATTTAGATGGATTAAATTTAAAGGATTATACCGATTCTATTAATATTAATGAAAATATATTTGATAAGGTAAATAATTGTATTGATAATGCTGGCCAAATTAAAGAAAACGCTAGTGATAAATTAAGACAATTAAATAAAGATATAAATATATTAGAAAAGGATATTTATAATAAGGCTCAACAATTTATTAATAAACACACCAGTTCTTTACAACAAGATAGTATCTTTTATAGAGAGAATAGGGTAACATTTCTAATTAAAAATTCTGATAAAAATAAATATTCTGGTTATGCTTATGGTACATCTTCTTCAGGTCTAGCAAGTTACGTAGAACCTGCCATCTTTGTGGATATGAATAATCATATGGTTGAATTAATATCTATGAAGGTAGATGAAGAAAATAGGATATTAAGAGAATTATCATATTTAATATCAACAGTTTCTAAAGATTATAAATATAATTTTGAATCATTAGTTAAATTAAATGTTATCTTCGCCAAAGCTAATTATGGTTTACATGTTAATGGTATTATTCCTAATTTTGTTGATGATAATAATTTTGAATTTAAAGATTTATGTCATCCTTTATTAGATGAAAAGAAGGTTGTTTCTAATACTTATAGATTATATGAACCATATATGGGAATTGTTATATCTGGTTCTAATACAGGTGGCAAAACTGTTTCTTTAAAGGCTATTGGTTTATCAATTGTTATGTCATATTTAGGTATACCAATTATTGCTTGCGAGGCAAGTGTTCCTTTATATAAAAATATTTATGTTGATATTGATGATAATCAATCTATTGAAGATTCTTTATCAACATTCTCAGCACATATTTGTAATATTAATAATATTTTAAATAAAGCAAATGAAAATACTTTAATTCTTATTGATGAATTAATATCTGGTACTGATCCTAAACAAGCTCAAGCTATTTCACTGGCTATATTAGATTCTATCTTGGAATTAAAAGCAAAATTTATTATCACAACTCATTTCGATGATATTAAAAATTATGCTTATAAGCATGAAAATATTCTTTTATCATCAGTTGGTTTTAATATGGATACTTTAAAACCTACTTATAAATATTTAGAGAATTCTATTGGTTCATCTAATGCTATTGAGATTGCTTCTAGGTATTTTGATAATAAGCAAATTACTATCAAAGCCAAAGAATATCTAATTAAGAACCAAAGTGAAGAAGATATATTATTAAATAAACTTTCAAAACAAATCTCTGATTTAGAAATTGAAAAAGATAAATTAAAAGAAAATGAATTAAAATTAGATAATTTAAAAAATGAATATGATAGTAAGATAAATGAATTTGAAAAAGAAAAAGAGAAGTTAAAACAAGATTATATTGATAAATTAAATGAATATATTGAAGATATAAAAGATAAAGCACAAGAAAAACTTAATAGTATTTCAACTAAGCAAGATAAACAAATAGTTAAACAAATTAGTGAACTATCTTTAAATCCAGAGATTGATGAAAAGGTAGAATTTAAAGTTGGTGACAATGTTCGTATTAATGATAATGAACAAGTAGGTGAGATATTAAGTATTGAAAATGATGATGTAACAGTTAGTTTAAGAGGTTTAAAGGTTAAGACTAAATTATCTGATTTGAAATTAATGCCTAAGGTTGTTAAAAAGAAGATAAAAGGTGAAAGAGTTAGATATGCTTCAGTATCTAGAGAAATAAATCTAGTAGGTGAAAGGGTAGAAGAAGCCTTAATTGTATTAGAAGAATATTTAGATAAGGCCAATGCCGCCAATATGTCTAGTGTTAAGATAATTCATGGAATTGGCTCTGGTGCCTTAAGATCTGCTATCAGACAAAGATTAAAAAAATTATCTTATATATCTTCCTTTAAAGATGGCGATTTTTATGACGGTGGCTCAGCTGTTACCATAGTGGAATTTAAAAGATGAGTATAAAAGAAAAGTTAGCTACTTTACCAAAAAAGCCTGGTGTTTATCTACATAAGGATAAGGATGGCAATGTTATTTATGTTGGCAAGGCTATTAATTTATTTAATAGGGTAAATTCTTATTTTAAGGGTGCTCATGATTATAAAACAACAAAATTAGTGTCTAATATTGTTGATTTTGATTATATTGTCACTAAATCTGAAAAAGAAGCATTAATTTTAGAATATAACTTAATTAAGGAATATGATCCTAAATATAATATTGTTTTTAAAGATGATAAATCTTATCCTTATATCCTTTTAAAAGATTGTGAAGAACCATATGTTGTAGTATATCGTTTAAAAAAGAATTCTAAATTCAAAGGTAAATTATTTGGCCCATATCCTGATGTTGGGGCAGCTAGAAATACAGTTGAGTTAATTAATAAGTTATATAAAACAAGAAAATGTAATAATCTACAAAATGATTTATGTCTTTATTATCATATAAATCAATGTCCTGGATATTGTAAGTACAAGATTGATGTAGAGGAATCAAATAAGATTAAAGAAGAAATAATTAATTTTTTAAATGGTGATACAAAAAATATCATCAAACAATTAAAAAATGAAATGAATAAGGAAACTGAAGTATTGAATTACGAAAAAGCAGCCTATTATCGTGATTTAATAAATGATATTAATCAATCTATATCTAAACAAGATGTTCAAAAAAATAATAAAGAAACCTTTGATGTCTTTAATTATGAAGTAGAAGATGGATATATTGCGATAACTGGTTTGTTTATTAAAAATGGTCGTTTATTATCAAGTGATAAATTCATTGATTATTTAGTAGGAGACAGTGAAAACTTTGTTACTTCATATATTTATCAATTTTATGAGATTAATAATAAGCCTAAAAAATTGTATTTACCTAAAGAATTATTACCATATTTAAAAGATTCTTTTGATTGTGCAACTGTTAATAGGGGATATAAATATCAATTATTAAAACAAGCAAAATTAAATTCTAAAGAGAACTTAAAACAAAATAAGGCAATTATTACTAAAAAACAATCTTATATTGAAGATTTAGATAAAGAATTTCATAGAATATTCAATAAGGATATTAAACGTATTGAATTATTTGATAACTCGCATACTGCAGGTAAGCAAACGGTAGGGGCCATGGTTGTATATAAGGACTATAAACCATCTAAAAAGGACTATCGTTTATATAAGTTAGAAGATGGTTACGATGATCTAGCAAGTATGAAAGAACTACTATATCGTCGTTATTTTAGAGTATTAAAGGATAATTTAGAAAGACCTGATTTATTAATAGTCGATGGTGCAAGGAATCAAATTAGTGTTGCCAAAGAGATTTTAGAATCTTTAAATATGGATATATCTATTATTGGCTTAGGCAAAGATGAACACCATAATACATCATATATGATGAATAGTGATTATGAAATCATTGATATTAAGAAAGATTCTAATCTTTTCTTCTTTCTAACAAATATGCAAGATGAAGTACATAGATTTGCGATTACTTATCATACAAAATTACGTTCAAAGGCAACATATAAATCAATACTAGATGATGTAGAAGGTTTAGGCCCTAAAACAAGAATTAAGTTATTAAGAAAATATAAATCTATAGCAAATATTAAAACATTAACACTAGAGGAGTTAGAAACTGTCTTAAATAAGAAAGTAGCTAATAAGTTGTATAATAAGTTGAGAGAAAATGATTAAGAATATAAATGACTTTTTATCTATTATTACCTTATTGTTTATCACTATTTATTGTGTAAGATTATTTGTATGGTCTTTTGTGAAGTTTAAAATAAAAGAACATGAAGAAAATAAGGTATCAAAATATAAATTAATTCAAGAATATTTAGATAATACAGAAGAATAATGGAAACTAAAGATTTAATATTAATTATCTGTCTACTAGCATTTATAATGTTGGTTATTTTACTTGTTCTTCTTATATTGAATAATAATAAAAATAATCAATATATCAATAAAAGTATTTTAGAAATAAGGTCGGCTCTTTCTAATAATCTATTAACTTTTTCTAAGAATTTAAATGATGATTTCACAAATCTATCAGATAGAATTAATTCTAATTTAATACAAAGTCACAAAAGTAGTAATGAAATATTTAATAACATCAATGAAAGAATGGTTCGCATTGATGAAGCACAAAAGGGAATTGATGAGTTATCTAATGAAATTGTATCTTTACAAACCATATTAAATGATAAAAAGAATAGGGGTATATTTGGCGAAGTAGAGTTATATTCTTTACTTGAAGCAGCTTATGGCAATAATTTAGATAAATATCAAAAACAATATAAGATGCCTAATGGCTATATTGCGGATGCGGTTATATTTGGTGGCGAAACTTTAGGAATATTTTGCATTGATTCTAAATTTCCATTAGAAAATTATCGTCGTATATATGATGAAAAGTTATCAATTCAAGATAAGCAGATTGCTAGAAAACAATTTAAAAATGATGTTAAAAAACATATTGATGATATAAAGAATAAATATATAATTCCGGGATTGACTGCCGAATTAGCGTATATGTTTATTCCAGCTGAAGCTATATTTGCGGAAATATATGCCAATTATAGTGATTTAGTGGAATATTCTTATAAGTCAAAGGTATATATTGTATCGCCAACTACTTTAATGGCTTATATTACCGCTATTAAATCTATCTATTTAGGACATACAAAAGATGAGAATGCTAAAGAGATTCAATTGTTATTAGGCGAACTTGCAAATGAATTTAATAGATTCTATGAAAGATGTGAAACATTAAATAAAGACTATTTAAAACTTCAAAATGACTTTGAAGCTTTAAATATAAGTTCTAAAAAGATTATTAAAAAGTTTAATCGTATTAATTCTGGAGATATAGAAGATTAATATCTAATTTCTAGGCCAATCTTTCTTTCTACTTTCGCTAGAGTCTTATTGGCTACATAGCTAGCTTTTTCAGCGCCTTGCTTTAAGACTTCTTCTAACATCTTTGATTCCATAATTTCTTTATATCTAGCTTGTATTTTTTCTAACTCGCTACATACTACATCGGCAACATAGCCTTTTAAAACGCCATAACCCTTACCAGAAAATTCATTAACGATATCTTCCATAGCTCTGCCACTTAATGCCGAAGCTATTTCGATTAAGTTATATAGACCAGGTTGATTTTGTTTATCTAATTGGATGATACCAACAGAATCGGTAACGGCAGACATAATCTTTTTTCTTGCGACATTTAAATCATCAAGTAAGAAGATGCAACCTTTGCTTCCATCAACATCGGATTTAGACATTTTCTTACTAGGATCTGATAAAGACATGATTCTAGCACCAACCTTGGCAACTAATGGTTCAGGAACAGTGAAAGTTGGTGAATATTTATTATTAAAACGATTAGCCAAGTCTCTAGTTAATTCAACATGTTGTTTTTGATCATCACCAACAGGAACATAATCGGCATTATATAAAAGAATATCAGCAGCCATTAAACATGGATAAGTATATAAACCAGCAGTTAAGTTCTTCTCTTTCTTAGCTGTTTTATCTTTAAATTGAGTCATTCTATTTAGTTCTCCTAAATAGGTATTGCATGCCATAATATAACCCAATTCCGCATGAGCTTTAACATCTGTTTGTAAGAAGATTACTGCTTTATTAGGATCTAGTCCACATGCAAGATATAAGGCAACAGCATCAGTTAAGTTCTTTCTTAATTGTTTTGGATCTTGATATTCTGTGATGCAATGTAAGTTGGCAATAAAAACATACATTTCATATTCATCTTGATAATTGACAAAATTTCTTAAAGCACCAATATAATTTCCTAAATGTAATTGACCAGTTGGTTTAATACCAGATAACATTCTTTTCATTTTAATTTCCTCCGAAAAATAAAAAAGGTGATAATCAAGGGCGCAAATGCGCGGTACCACCTTTATTTCTAACTTTAATTCTTAACGCGAATATACGTAAATGACTAGTGCCATTTAATTGACAGGTCCCAATTCGCTTTTAGTTTGATTACTTTCACCATTTATAATCTCTCTTTTATTTACTAAAAACTACTAATTCCTGAATTCATCTTATATCTAATAGGCTAAAAAATCAATCGAGATAGTATAATGTTTATGTGATAGTTATTTATACATCTCCAGGTTGCGCATCATGTCGTAAGGTTCGCGCATATATGAAAGAAAAGTGTCTTGATTATAAAGAAAAGAATATTTTTAAAGCACTTTTAAATAAGAAAGAAATTAAATATTTACTATCAAGAACTACTAATGGAACTGATGATATCATCTCTAAAAGGTCAAAAATTATCCAAGAAAATAAGGTTGATATTGATTCTATGTCAGTAGATGAATTATGTGATTATATAGTTGAAAATCCTTCGATATTAAAAAGGCCTATTATCATTGATGAAAATAACTTACAAATAGGTTTTGACCAAGAAGAAATAGAAGTATTTAATCGTATTAAACAAATGGCTAAATGTGATATAACATGTGCTCATTATGAAAATTGTGGAAAGTTGCGGGAAGAAGAATGAAAGTATTAGTTGGTTTATCAGGCGGAGTAGATAGTGCAGTTGCTGCTTATTTATTAAAAGAGTCAGGTTATGATGTAACTTGTTGTTTTATGCGTAATTGGGATTCAGCTTTAAATAATGATACTTTAGGTAATAATACTTTAAATAATGATATCTGTCCGCAAGAATCAGATTATAACGATGCCAAGAGTGTTGCGGATAAATTAGGCTTAAAGTTATTAAGATCAGATTATATAGAAGAATATTGGAATTATGTCTTTAAGAATTTTATTGAAGAATATGAAAAGGGTAGAACACCTAATCCTGATATCTTATGTAATAAATATATTAAATTTGATTATTTTTTAAATTATGCCAAGAAGAATGGCTTTGATAAAATCGCAACAGGCCATTATTTTAAGTCATGCCTAATTAATGGTGAATATAAATATTTTAAAGCCTTAGATTTGTCGAAAGATCAATCATACTTCTTAGCTCAAGTTGATAAGGCTGCCTTAGATTATAGTTTATTTCCTTTAGCTGATGTTTTAAAGACACAAGTAAGACAGATTGCTCATGAATTAGATTTAGATATAGCTGATAAAAAAGATTCTACAGGAATTTGCTTTATAGGTGAAAGAAATTTTAGAGAATTCTTAAAGAATTATATTCCTATGAAAAAAGGAAAGATTATTGATATCGATACAAAAGAAGTAATAGGCGAACATGAAGGCGTTTATTATTACACCATTGGTCAAAGAAAAGGTTTTGGTGTAGGTGGCAATAGAGGACCTTATTATTGTGTAGGTAAAGATGTTAAAAAGAATTTATTGTATTTAACTTCAATCAATAATGAATCATATTTAGAATCTGATTCCGCATTAATTAATGATATAAATTGGATTGAAAAGATAGATAATGATTTAGATTGTCAATGTAAATTCAGATATCGTCAAAATGATAATGAAGTCCATTTACACAAAAACGAAGATGGCTCTGTCACATTGACATATCCACAAAAGATTAAAGCCGTTACCCCTGGCCAACAAGC
Source organism: Tannerellaceae bacterium (assembly GCA_963605145.1). GTDB lineage: Bacteria > Bacillota_I > Bacilli_A > Erysipelotrichales > Erysipelotrichaceae > Colivicinus. The sequence goes on along the minus strand of CAVCTP010000006.1, from coordinate 10,498 downwards.
CGTATTCTATAAAGATGGCATGTTATTAGGTGGTGGCACCATTGAAAAGATATATAACAACAATGTAGATGTTGCGGAAATATTAAATAACAGAATCAATGGATGAAGTAATAGAAAAAATTATCGGAGTATTTATTGTCACAATATATAAATCTGATAATTACATGGTTAGTAAATTTAAAACTAAAGAAGGTCAAATTACCGTAACTGGACCATCTTTTGATTATGATGCAAGACAAAAATATGTTTTAAATGGTACATATATTGATCATCCTAAATATGGCCATCAATTTTCTATTCTTTCAATTGAAAAATATCTTTCTGATAACAAGGATGAAATTATATCTTTTTTAAGTTCTGATTTATTTACCGGAATTGGTAAAAAAGTTGCATTAAAAATATATAACTATTTTGGTGATGATACTTTAAAGAAATTAAAAGATAATCCTAGTTTAATATATGAATTAAAAGATATCAGTAAGAAACAATCAGAATCTATTATTGAAGGATTTGAAAGTTTAAATAATCCGGAAACCAATACTATCTTCCATCTTATTTCTAATGGTTTTAGTAATTCTGAAGCTAAAAAGATATTTAATAAATTTAAATTAGATACTTTAGATATAAGTCAATCTAATCCTTTTAAATTCTATACTGATGTTTATGGTATAGGTTTTGATAAGGTTAAAGAATATGCTTCAAAGATTGAATTTTGTGATGCGGAAATTAAATATGCTGAAGCATATTTAATATATCTAATTAATGAATATACCTTTAATAATGGTGATACATATATCAATATTGATGTTTTATTTAAGATGTTAAATAAATATTTAAATAATATTGATTTTAATGAACTTATTGATAAAGCTATAGAAGATAAATATCTTGTTAAAGAGGATGATAGATTATATTTAGCAAACGATTATTATGATGAGATATTTATTGCCAATAGTTTAAAAAGATATTTAAGTGATGATGTATTTGAAGATTTTATTGTTAACTATGAAATTGAAAGTTTAGAAGATGAATATGGTATTAAATATGATACCTTACAAAAAGATGCTATATTAAACTTCTTTAAACATAATATGTCAATAATTATTGGTGGTCCTGGTACAGGTAAAACCACTATAGTTAAGGCGATGGTTAATATATTTAAGAAATTAAGTCCTTTTGAAAATTTAATTGTTGTTGCCCCAACTGGTAGAGCGGCCAAAAGAATAAATGAGATATGTGATGTTGAAAGTAAGACAATTCATTCTTTATTAAAATGGGATAAAGAAACAAATATCTTTGTTCATGATAGTGATAATCCTTTAATGTATGATGTCATTATTATTGATGAATTTTCTATGGTAGATAATAGTTTATTTGCTTCTTTATTAAAAGCCTCACAAAAGGTAAAAAAGATATGTATTATTGGTGATAATAATCAATTGCCTTCTATTAGACCTGGTTTTGTTTTAAATAATTTAATTGATTCTAATTTATTTATAACAACATATCTAAAATTTAATTATCGTCAAAATAAGGGTAGTGAAATTATAAAATTATGTGATGATATTAAAAATGGTAATTTAGATTTAAATAAATATCATAAAGATATTCAATTTATTGATATAAATGATGAAAATTATAGTTTAAGTGATTCAATAAAGGATGATATTGATAATGGTTATCCTTTAAATGAGATACAAGTATTAACTCCGATGTATAAAGGCAAGTGGGGTATAGATAATCTTAATAAAAACTTACAAGCTGTCTTTAATCCTAAAGATATAAGTAAAGTTGAAAAACAATTTGGTGATTTTATATTTAGAGAACAAGATAAGATATTGCAACTAAAGAATAGGCCAAATGATGATGTTTATAATGGCGATATTGGTATCTTAGAGGAAATTGATTTACATGAGAAATCTTTACTAGTAAGATATAATGATGTCTTGGTGTTCTATAATTATGATGAACTGATTGATATAAGTTTGGCTTATGCTTTATCAGTTCATAAATCACAAGGTTCAGAATATCAAGTTGTTTATTTTGTTGTTTCTAAATACAATTTATATATGTTGAATCGTAATTTGATTTATACTGCTGTATCTAGAGCAAAGAATAAACTTGTTATCATTAGCGATGAAGAAATAATGAAACAAGGAATTCAAAAATTAATGAAAGAAAGAAATACTACATTATTAAAGAGGTTATTAGATGAATAATAAAAAGATTGCAACATTAGCCATATTTAGTGCTTTGATTATTATCTTACAGATATTAAGTACTTATATTAATATAGGAGCCTTTCCTATTACTTTAACCTTAATTCCTATTATTATTGCTGGAGCGATCTTAGGCATAAAAGAAGCTTCATTTTTAGGTTTTATGTTTGGCTTAATTGTTTTTATTGTGGTTATATCAGGAGGCGATCCTAATAGTTTAATAATGCTTACATCTAATCCTGTAGCTACAATTACCATTATCTTTTCAAAAGGAATATGCTGTGGCTTATTTAGTTCATATGTATATGCAAAGTTAGAAAATAAAAATAAAAAGTTGGCTATTATCTTATCTTCCATTGTTGCACCTGTTACTAATACTGGTATCTTTTTAATAGGTTTAATATTATTTTTTGATTCTAATATTACAGTATTTATTTCTACATTTTTATCATTTAATTTCTTAATTGAATTAATTACCAATGTTTTAATAGCACCATCATTATTAACTTTAATTGATAGATATAAAAATAGTTTTAATTAATTAAATTATGTTAATATATTTTAGAAGATATTTTTTGTTTAATCTTATAGAGAGTGGTTGTGGCTGGAAAACCATAGATGAGGCAAATAAATGCTACTTCGTAAATTAGGGTAATGCCTAACGTATAATCTGCGTTAAAGATATAAGGGCATATCGAATGATATGAACTAAGGTGGTACCGCGTATTAACGTCCTTAGATTAAGGACGTTTTATTTTTAGGAGGATGAAATGAAGTATAGAACTGGTAATGAAATAAGACAATTATTCTTAGACTTTATGATTGAACATGGACATATGATTGAACCAAGTGCCTCACTTGTACCAATCAATGACCCAACACTTTTATGGATTAATTCTGGTGTTGCTGCATTAAAGAAATATCTAGATGGTAGTGAAAAACCAAAATGTAATCGTATTGCCAATGCGCAAAAATGTATCAGAACAAATGATATTGAAAATGTTGGTAAAACATCAAGACATCATACATTCTTTGAAATGTTAGGAAACTGGTCAATTGGTGATTATTTTAAAGAATATTCTTTAAAGATGTCTTGGGAGTTTTTAACATCTGAAAAATGGATTGGTTTTGATCCTAAGAGAATTTATGTAACTATTTATCCCGATGATACACAATCTTATGATATTTGGACAAAAGAAATAGGTTTAGATCCTAGCCATATTCTTAAATCATATGATAATTATTGGGAAATAGGTGAAGGACCTTGTGGACCTGATAGTGAAATATATTATGATAGAGGTCCAGAGTATGATCCTAAAGGTATCGGCGAAAAATTATTCTTTGAAGAAATGGAAAATGATCGTTATATTGAAGTTTGGAATAATGTATTCTCACAATATAATGCGGTTGAAGGTGTTGATAGAAAAGATTATAAAGAATTACCTCAAAAGAACATTGATACAGGTATGGGTCTAGAAAGACTTACTTGTTTAGTTCAAAATGTTGAAACTAACTTTGATACTGACTTATTTATCCCAATTATTAAGAAGATTGAAGAATATACAACTATTAAATATGCCGAAAATAAAATGGCATATCGCGTTATTGCCGACCATATAAGAACTTGTGTATTTGCTTTGGCAGATGGTGCCACTTTCTCAAATGAAGGAAGAGGCTATGTCTTAAGAAGAGTTATTAGACGTGCTATGCGTTATGCTAGAAAGTTAAATATTAATAAACCTTTCTTATATGAATTAGTAGATGTAGTTTGTGAAAATATGAAATTCTTCTATCCTTACTTATTAGATAGAAAAGATTTTGTTAAGAAACTTATCTTAAAAGAAGAAGAATCATTTATTCAAACACTTGCTAATGGTGAAAAACTACTCAATAACGAAATTGACAATGTTAAAGATGGTGTATTAAGTGGTGAAGTAATCTTCAAATTATATGATACATATGGCTTCCCTAAAGAAATGACAATTGAAGCTGCTGAAGAAAAAGGCTTAAAGTGTGATATTGATGGCTTTAATAAATGCATGGAAAATCAAAAACAGATGGCTAGAAATGCTAGAGATGTAGAAGAATCTATGCATGCTCAATCTTTGGATTTGTTGAACTTCAATGAAAAGTTTACTTTTACAGGTTATGAAAAATTAGAAGATGAATCTAAAGTTATAGCTTTATTTGTTGATGGCAAACGTGTTGATAAGATTGCTGATGAAGGCGATATCATATTTGAACATTCTTGTTTCTATGCTACTAGTGGTGGCCAAATTGCTGATACAGGTTATGTTTATAACGACAATGTAAAGGCTTTTGTAAGCGATGTTAAGAAAGCTCCTAATGGTCAATTCTTACATCATATTAAAGTTGAAAATGGCGAAGTTGTTGAAGGCATTAGTCTAAAACAAGAAGTTAATAAAGTAGATAGAATGAATATAAAGGCAAATCACTCTAGTTTACACTTATTGCAATCAGCATTAAGAACAGTATTAGGAAGTCATGTTGCTCAAGCTGGTTCATATGTATGTAAGGATTATGCTAGATTTGACTTTACACATTTTGAAAAGGTTAATGATGAACAATTAAAAGAAATTGAAAAGTTAGTTAATCAATATATCAATAACCAATATGAAATTACTACCCAAGTTATGAATATTGATGAAGCAAAACAAAGTGGTGCAATCGCTCTATTTGATGAAAAATATGGCGATACTGTTAGAGTTGTATCAATGGGCGATGTTTCTAAGGAATTCTGTGGTGGTACTCATGCTTCGAATACTGCAGATTTAGGTTCATTCAAGATTGTAAGTGAAGAATCTATTGGTTCTGGTATTAGAAGAATTGAATGTCTAACTAAGATGAAATCATATGAAGAATTTAAATCATTAGAAAATAAATTAAATATGATTAAAAATGAAGTTAAGGCTCAAAGTATTGATACTATTGAAGATAAGATCACTGCTTTAAAGAATGAAAATGCAGAGTTGAATAATGAACTTAAGAAGATTAAGGAAAAATTATTAAATGAAGAAGCTAATTCATTAGTTAATAATGCTAAAGATAATGGTAAGTTTAAATATCTATTATTATCTTTAGATAAATATAGCGGTGATTTAAAGTCTTATGCTGTTAATTTAAGATCTAAGATTGATAATGGTTTTGTATTCTTGATTAATAAGAATGATGAAAAGTTATCAATGGTTGCTGCAGCTGGAGATAAAGCTACAAGTAATGGAATCAAATGTGGCGAAATTATTTCTAAAGCTTGCGCTATGGCAAATGGCAAGGGTGGCGGTAGACCTGATTTAGCACAAGGTGGAGGATCTAAAGCTAATCCTGCAGATATCTTAAATGAAATAGAATCGCTAATAAAATAGATATTTATAGTATAATTATTTCAGGAGGTGTCATATGGCTAATCAAAATTCTCAAACAATGTTATTCACTTCTGAAGATATTAAAAGAGAAAACTTAAAGCAACTTTTAAAAGATGTTTCAAATGCTCTTGAAGAAAGAGGATATAATCCAGTAAATCAAATTTCTGGTTATTTAATGAGCAATGATCCAGCTTATATTTCATCTCATAATAATGCTCGTAATAATATTCAACAAGTTGAAAGATACGAGATTATTGAAGAATTAGTTAGATATTATTTAGAAAGTAAATAATGAAGGAAATAATATAAGAAAAATAAATAAAATAGTCTCTCCTAATTAGGAGAGTCTATTTAGTTGTGGAGGTTTACATGAGAGAAGACGCTATTTATATTACAGATGAAAATGGTAAAGAAGTAGAGATGAGAATATTTCTAACTTTTGATATTAATGATAAAAAATATGTTCTTGTCTATAATGATGATAATGTAGATGATTTATATCCTTTTATCTATGATGAAGAAGGTAATCTATATCAAGTAGAATCTGATGAAGAACTACAATTAATTGAAGAGGTTTTGTCTGCTTATGAAGAAGAAGAAAAAAAATAAGGTATTAATCGCAATATTTATAATATTGTTTTTAATAATTGCTTGTATAACATCAGTTATTTTTTATGTTAAGGCAAATTTAAAACCTACAAAGAGTTTCTTAAATAATGAAGTATGTGGTGATTTAGATTCTCCATGTGACTATACACCATTTGTTGTTGAAGAAGGTGCTTATGGTAAATCAACCTTAGAGAAGTTGCAAGAAGAAGGAATCATCAATGATGCCAATATTGTTTATTATTGGAATAGGATATTTGGCGGTTATTCATTCTATGCTGGATATTTTGAAATTCCACATGTAATTGAAGATGAAAATGGAACTCATGCTATTACTTTAGAAGAGATTCTTTCATTTATTTCAAATCCTGAAAATGCTCATCAAGATACAGTTTGGATTAAGCTGGAAGAAGGGGATTTCGCAAGAGGATTTGCGGAAACGATTGCTGAAAGCGTAACTTTAAAAGATAATCCTACAAGTGATGTTGAAGAGAAGAAACAAACCTTATTAGATTATTGGAATAATGAAGATGTTGTTAGATCTTATATGGATGAATATGAATTCTTAACTGAAGATATCTTCGATGATGATATAAAGATTATATTAGAAGGTTATTTATTCCCTGATACCTATGAATTTTATGAATATATCTCATGTGATCAAATAACTAGAAAACTATTAGATAGAACTGAAGAAATATTTAATAAATATTATGATGATTTTAAAAATAATGAATTATCATATCATGAAATATTTACTTTAGCTTCAATGTGCCAATGGGAATCTGGCAGTGTTACTGATTCTGCGGGAATTGCTGGCGTATTCTTAAATAGATTAAGAGATGGTGAAGAGCACGATATCTGGACTTTAGGTTCTACAGTTACCGCATGTTACGCTTTTGATTTAACTAAAGAAGAATGTTATCAAGTAGGTGATACAAGTGAATATACTACTAAAGAAGATCCATATAATACTTATGTTGTTTCTGGTTTCCCTCCAGGACCAGTATGCAATCCTAATGAAGTTTCAATATATGCTGCATTACATCCAGAAAATAATGATTATTATTATTTTTGTGCTAATATGTGTGATGGAGGTACGGTATTCGCAAGTACCTTAAGTGAACATCAATATAATATAGAAAGATATTATCTAGCTTGTGATTATTAGGAGGAAAAATGAAACTTTCAAAGCCAATAATTATTGGAATCGCCGGTGGTACTGCAAGTGGCAAAACATCAATTGCAGAAATTCTAAGAGATAGCTTCAAAAATAGTAATTCAGTAACAATTATTAAAGAAGATGATTACTATAAGGATCAAAGCAATATGACAATGGAAGAAAGAGTTAAAACAAATTATGATCATCCATTAGCATTCGACTTTGATTTCATGTTAGAACAATTAAAACAATTATTAGATTGTAAACAAATTGAAAAGCCAATATATGACTTTACAGTTCATAATCGTTCTAAAGAAATAGAAATTATTAAACCAAGCGATGTAATCATTCTTGAAGGTTTATTTGCCCTTTATACTCCTGAAATAAGAGAACTAGAAGAGATAAAAATATTTGTTGATACACCAGCTGATGTACGTTTCATTAGAAGACTTGCTAGAGATATTAAAGAAAGAAATAGAACAATGGAAAATGTTATGAGCCAATATCTTGAGACTGTTAAACCAATGCACGATCAATTTATTGAACCTACTAAAAAATATGCCGATGTAATAATACCTGAAGGTAGGTCTAATACAGTTGGCATTGACTTAATAAAAACAAAAATAGGTAGTATTATAGATGAAAAAATGCTATAATTCACACGCACGGAGGAACTTATGGAAGAAAAATTTTATGTAACCGAAGAAGGTTTACAAGATCTTAAAAAACAACTAGATGAATTAATTCATGTTACAAGAGATGAAGTTATAGAAGAACTAAAAGCTGCTAGAGCTCAAGGTGACTTATCAGAAAATGCTGATTATGATGCTGCTAGAGATCGTCAAGCTCAAGTTGAAGCCAAGATTAAAGAATTAGAATATCAAATTAAGAACGCTGAAATCATCAAAGATAAGAAAACTGGTTCTAAGATTATAAGAATTGGTTCTACTGTAGAAATTCAAGAATTAGATACAAAGAATAAAATTACTTATAAGATTGTTGGTTCAGTTGAAGCAGATCCAGTAAATGGTCTACTATCAAATGTAACTCCATTAGCTATGGCTATTCTAGATAAAAAAGTTGGTGATGTAGTTACAGTTGCTGTAGCTAAACCATATGATGTTAAGATTTTAAATATCTTATAGGAATTACAATTAAAACTTATAAATAATGAGTAGGAGGACTACTCATTTTTTTATGAAGAAACTATTAATTAGTACCTTGTTATTAAGTATATTAGATATATCTTTAATTTATTATCTTAAAGATATAGAACTTAGTAAAAAAACCTTTGAATTTAATAATATAGATGATATTTTTATAATTCAAAGAAAAGATATTTTATTGAATAATATTGATGACTTTATTTTAGAAGATTATTTTACATTTTTATCATTTGACGAAGTATCTTATATTTACACATTTGATGAAAATATTATCAATATAAAAGTAAAAGATACAAATAACATTTATAAATATGATTATGAATTAATAGAACCAAAGGTCATTGAAAAAGAAGTTATCAAATATGAAACTGTTTATGTAGAAAATCAAGTTGAAAATATACAAGATAATGTTATAAACAATAATACTTCAAATGAGGTTATTCAAGAAGAAATTATAGATAATAAAATCCATTATAATCAATCATATTATTCTTTTTCATGCGGCACTGATATATCAACAATAATTCAAGAAATATCATCCGATATAGAATGTTACGATAATGTAACTGTTTCTTATGCTAGTTTAAATCCATATATATGTGGTGTATATGAAGTATATTTCTATTCAAGTGCTGATAGCATCACAAAAACAATTGAAATTATTTAAAAATATAGGAATTTTAACTCTTAACTGTAAATAATAGTTAGGAGGTTTAAGATGCTAAAGAAATTAATACTTATATTTTTATTTATTTGTCTTATTAGTATTCCCATTCAAGAAATAAAAGCTGAAGAAATTACAATGGATTCTTGGAATTATAAAATGGTAACAACATATTCCGATAATGATCCTGAGGTTTATATTTCTAGATTCACTAATTCTGATAATTCTAATTTGATAGCTTTTTGTTTAGAACCTACAGTACACTATAATACAGGTAAAAAATATCAAAAGGTAATAAATAATAATGAAAGAATATTTAAATTAGTTAAAGCTTATCAAAACTACTTTAAATCTAAAGAAACAAAGAATGAATATTATATCGCAACACAAATATTAATATGGTTAGAGGTAGGAAGTGTTTCTTATACTTTTAAAGGCAATGATTATAGTACATATAAAGATGAAATTAATACATATGTAAATAATATGAGTGATGCTACATCAGTTATTAGTACAAATCCAATAAGTACTATGGATTGTATAATTGGCGAGGAATATAGTTATGCTATAGATACAAGTAAATATAATTTCTCCGGAGATGGTATAGATATAGATACAAGTTTAACCGATAAAATAACTTTTATTGTTAATGAAGAACTACCAACAAATAAAAAATTATATATAACGCCAAAATATAATCCTAAAGATTATTCATTTACCTATGAGTCAAGTGAATCACAAAATCTATATATCTTTGAAGGTGATTATGAAATACCTAATACGGAATATATTTCAATTAATACAATCAAAAAAGAATTTATTGATATAAATTATTCCAAAAAAGATATTGATAATAATATTATTGAAGGCGCAAAATTTGCTTTATATGAAATTAGTAATGATATCAATAATGATCAAATTTTCTTTATCAATATTAATAAAGAAATTAACCTTTATGAATTATTAAAAATAAATAAAGATGAATATGAAAACTTAAAATTAGAAGTATCTCCTAGATATGAAAAATATTTAAATGGAGATGTTATTTTAACTGATGAGATTGGTTATTTTGAATGTACTATCTTAAATAATGATTCCATAATTAAAAAAGAAATAATTTATGTAAGTGACGATATGGAACAAACAAATGGTAATTATAATTTCAAATATATCAAAGAGGTATATAGCGGTTATAGTGAAAACAAAGATATAAATACTATTAAAGATATTAAAAATGATAATAAATATTATTTATGTGAAATAGAGCCTAAAAAGGGTTATGAATATGTCCATAATGC
>CAVCTP010000005.1:0-24751 GCA_963605145.1 Tannerellaceae bacterium | reverse complement strand
CACATGAACTAACAATGTTTCAAATAGAATTAATGAGTTATTATAGATCTTCCGGGAACGATTTAGTTTGAATAATTAGTAATGCATTTATTTTTATTAGCATAATTTATTCAATCGCATTGTTTCTTACGTATTGTGATGCTCTACCTTTTCCTTTTCGGATAATTGTACCTTCATCAACTAGTTTTTTTAGAGCGGATTCAATAGAAGAACTTCCTAAACTTGGACAGTTTTCCATAGCATCTCTTTTAGTAAAAGTTCCTATTGTGTTATTCACATATGTTTTTACAATATCGTAAGAACTACTTTTGATTCCACTTTTTTCGCTGATGATTAATCTTTTTTCAAATTCACGATAACATTTTAAAAGAATACCAAGCATGTATTTAATAAAAGGTTTAGGATCATTTGTTCCTTCGTGCCACCCTAAATCAGATTGTTCCAAGGCTTGATAATAGGATTCTTTTGTATCAGCAATTTCTTTTTCTATACTGATATATTTACCAACAATATAATCATTTCTATATAATAGCAACAAAGTTAATAAGCGACTCATTCTGCCATTTCCATCATTGAAAGGGTGAACACAAAGAAAATCCAATATGACACATGGAATTAGTATCAGTGGGTCTACGATTTCATAATCTAGTGCTTGTTGATAACTATTACAAATTTGTTCAATTGCATATGGTGTTTCATATGGTTCTAATGGTTTGAATAATACTCTTTTTTCACCATTTGGTAAGATTGCGTCTATTTCATTTGGCGTTGTTTTGTATTTCCCGCCAAATGAAAATTCAGTATATTGCAATAAATCCCTATGCAATTGCAAAATATAATTAGATTTTAAAGGAATGAATTCATAACTTTCATGAATTAAATTCAAAACATTTCGATATCCTAGGATTTCTTTCTCATCTCTATTTCTAGGCGTTGTTTTATCATTTACTAATTGTTGAAGACGAGATCTAGTTGTTACAATTCCTTCAATTTTGTTTGAACTTTCTGTGCTTTGAATTTTAGCGATTTCAACCAAACGTTCTAATTCTATAGGCTTTTGACGAATATATAATTCTTGTTTTCCCTTGAACTCATGAATTTTTGCAACATAAGATAGTATTTCGTTATCCCATGTACGATCTTTTAAATAAGTATAATCAAAATTCCTCATGGGGGTTCTCCTTTTGCTTATTTCCCAATATGTATATTCTTTCTCCCAATTATATACTGTTTTTGGGAGAAAATGAAATGCGTTGGGAGAAAAAGCCGGAAATAATTGAGTTTGAATAATTATCTTGTAATAAAATATATTCTCAATTAGTATCTGTTATAAAATACCAAAAATGTGCAGTGTAAACTCCAATGTAAACCATGTTTTACATGATAGTTGGTGGTTGCAACCGCACCTTTTTTATACAATCATGTTGCAAAGTGAAAGGAAGTAGTGGATATGGACATGATTACATTAAAAGATATTCAGAAAAGTTATGGTTCACATAAAGTGTTAAAAGATATTAACCTAAATATCCATCAAGGAGAAATCTACGGATTGATTGGAAAAAATGGTGCAGGTAAGACAACTATATTTAAGATAATATTGGGATTAACAGAGTTTGAATACGGAAATATTTCAATTGCTGGAAGTAGAAACAAAAGTGATTTATTACAAGCAAGAAAGAAAATTGGTTTCTTTATAGGAAAAAACTTCTTTGATTATCTTGATGCAAGAAATAATTTAGATTACTATCGGGTGATGAAAGGAATTGAAGATAAAAAAGAAATCGATAGGGTGCTTGAACTTGTTGGGCTTCAGGATGCAAAAGGTCTCTTTGGTGGGTTTTCCATGGGAATGAAGCAACGTTTGGGTATAGCAAACGCTATGCTGGGAAATCCAGAAATCCTTATTTTAGACGAACCTGTAAATGGTCTTGATCCTCAAGGGATTGCTGATATCAGAAATATGATAATTAATCTCAATAAAGAATATGGGACAACAATTATTCTTTCTTCACACATATTAGGAGAACTAGAGCATACGGCAAATCGATTTGGAATTATTGATGATGGTAGAGTTCTAAGGGAAATTACCCACGAAGATTTAAAGACGAAAAACAATACGATAGAAATCTCTGTGGATGATTATGAAAAGGCAAAGATGGTACTTGCAGAGAATCATATTAATGTATTGAAAGAATCATCAGAATATAAGACATTGGAAGATTATTATTTTGAAGTAGTAGGAGGTGCAATTAATGACTAATTATATAAAAGCTGATGTAAGTCGTATTTTGCGTAAGAACTCATTTTTTACAGCTGTTGGATTATTTTTACTTCTTTATATTATTATGGTATTTATTTATTTTAATCCATCTTTTACAGCTGAAATGTATGTAGCAAAGCTTACAAGTTATCTTAGCTATTATCCACTTATTGTTGGATTACTGGTATTTATTTGCGTATATGTAGATGATTTTAAATGTAAATCTATGCAGACAGCAATTGGATATGGTTTCAGCAGAACTAGGATTATTGTGGCAAAGTTACTTGAATCTAGCCTACTTCTTTTAGGTGTTGGAATTATCATGGCTTTGGTAGTAAACATTGTTCCAATTTTAATTGGGCTTGATATAGATTCTATCCAACATTTAAATCTAACACTGACTATGATGGTGGAAGTATTAAGAGCTGTTGGATATATTGCAATTTCTGCGATTGCCGTATTTGCATCACAGAATGCAACAAATGGAATTATATTTTATGTATTGTTTTCTACAAAATCGGTATATATTGTTTTATCCATGATATTAGGACAGGACATCATTGTAAATACAATTGGAGATCTGACAAAGTATCTCTATACGCAACAACTATATACTATAAAAACTGCTATAATCCACGAAGAAACTTCTGTAGTTGCATTTATTGTATCAATCATGGTTTATGTTATTGTCCCAACAATAATATCAAATATCATCTTTAAGAAGAAAGAACTTGAATTTTAGGAGGAAAGCGAAATGAAGAAAAAAATAATGATTATAGTTGCGGCTATTCTTGTGATTGCTGGCGCATTTTGGGCAAAAGGATATTATAACGATAGATATATAGTATCAGAGGTATATTATACACAAATACCTGAAGATGAAGTTAATGAGGATTCGTGGCTTGTGGATTCTGATGGTGTAAAGCAAGAAGAGGGTAAGGAATATAAGTTGATGGGCTATGATGAAAATGGAAATGAAAAAGAAGTGTATTTTTCTATAAGAGGCACTTCTGAGAATTACTATGCGCCAGGAACTTATATCGAAGTAAAAAGTAGTAAAACTATTATACTTGAACATGCAGTGGTAAATGAATCTGAAGTACCACAAAAAGCATTAGAACAGATAAAAATAAATGGAACAAGAGTAAAATAAAGAAGGAGATATTTTAAGATGAATACAACTAGAGTACTAACAATTATTGCAGCAGTATTATATGTACTATTTTTGATTGCAATATTTGCAGCAGGAGTATATCTCTTCTTGCTGATTGTGAAAGCACTTAAGAAATATGTAAATTCAAAAGAAGCAAGACAAGAAAAGAAAGCTGTGGCAAAATCACTTGGTGAAGCCTTAAAGGAAAATAGAATTCGCTGTTTGATGACACAAGAATTTGTTGCCGAGACCCTTGGTGTAAGCCGCCAGTCAGTTTCAAAATGGGAAAGTGGAGCGAGCGATCCAAATACATCAAATCTGATTGCTCTAGCAAAACTTTATGGAATATCAGCAGAAGAACTTCTTAAGAATGTAGAAGATAATCGTTCTGATACTGGATGTTAAATACCTGGCACGATTGAGTTTGAATAATATCTAAAATAACAAATAGCCCTTTATTCAAGGGCTATTTGTTATTTAAATGATTAAAACTACCATTTTTATGTTAGGATGTTACCTTTTTTTATTTTAGTTTCATACCTTTCATCATCATATTTTCAAAAGCATTTTCACCAATTAGTCTTTGCACACCAGCTTGCCATTTAACAGAATCTGCCATATAGCGGATTTTCATTTTTTTGGCATTTAAAGCTTTTAATATAACTTTTGCAACATCAATTGGTTCATCTGCTTTATCTACTACACTATTCATAAATTCTAATGATGGATTGATTTTGTCATAATAAGCATCTTTTACTTCTTGGCCCATTCTTTCCCATGTTTTCTTTTGATTTTCTGCAGCATTGGCAGTCATTGGTGTTTTCATTCCTGCGGGCTCTATACTTGTTGCCTGTATACCAAATGGAGCCATTTCATAACGTAAAACATTTGTAATGCCTTCTACAGCATATTTTGAAACCAAATAGGCACCAGTAAATGGGGCAGGAGTTCTTACACCGGCTGCAACATTTACTATTCTAGCTTCTCCATATTTTCTAAGTAATGGTAAGAAACTTCTAACCATATTCAAGGTTCCTTCAACATTAACATTTAATGTAAGTCTTACATTTTCATAAGAAATACCTTCTAATAATCCTCCGCCAGGTCCAGCAATACCTGCAACATTAATTAGATCACTAATACCATCTTCTTCTTTTTCATCTATGAAGTTTTTAAGTTTATTTACTTGTTCAGGATTAGAAATATCAACAACATAGGGGATAATTCCTAGTTTGTTTAACTCGCTATCATCTTGCCCTTCAATTAATGTGCCATATACTTTCCAACCATTTTCTTTTAGAAGTTTAGCAGTAACTAGTCCTAGACCTGTACCCGCTCCTGTTACAAGTGCAATTCTATTTTTCATATATCTTCACCTCCTAGTTAATTTTATTTGTAAAAAATGTCTTATTTAAGTACAATAATTGAACAATATGTTCGATAAAAGAGGTCTTTAATATGGATAAAAGATATCAGAAAACGGAAGAAAAACTAAGTCAATCATTAATAACTTTATTAAATGATTACAATTTATATGAAATATCAATAACAAAACTATGTAAACATGCACATATCCAAAGAAATACTTTTTATGATCATTATGAAAATATATTTGATTTATTAGAACACATAGTTTCAAGTTATGAAGTAGATGCGTTAAAAATCATATCTTCAACTGCATCTGATAAAAATTTTAACGGAATGATAACGAATACTATAAATACTATTTATTATGACAAGAATTTACAAAACTTATTAAAAATCCCTTCTTTTTCTGATGCCTATCTTCTAAGAATTTCAAATAAGTGTAATAAACTTGTTACAGAGAGTTTCCCTATTAAGTCTAATATTGATAAAGATATGTACATCTCAGCAAATAGATATGCGACAGGAGGAACAATTCTACTAATCTATGATTGGATTAATTCTGGATTAAAAGAGTCTCCTACCAGTGTCATTCATAAAATTGTAGAATTCGCTCAAAATACATTAGAAGTATATCTTAAATAATGCTTTATTCTTTAAACGATTTTGGATTGAATTCTTTTAGCACATTAAAATAGATTTATAAAAGGCCCCTGGGAACTGGAAAAGTTAAAATTAAATTGTAGTAAAAATAATGTTGTAATATATAAAAAGGTGGTAAGTATATGAAAACATCAATAGTATTTACAGGTGATATTGGTTTTGATAGATATATGGATAAAAAATGGGAAGATGAAAATTTATTATCTAATGATATCTTAAGTTTTATAAATAATAGTAATCATGTTATTGCGAATGTTGAAGGTGCTTTATTTAATGGTAAAGATAATAGTGGACGTGGTATCTTTTTCCATAGTATGGATGTAGACGCCTCTAAATTCTTAAAAAATATTAATGCAGATATTTGGAGTATTGGTAATAACCACATAATGGATGCAGGCAAAGATGGTCTATTAAGCACAATGAATATCGCAAATAATTTAGGATATAAGACAATTGGTGCTGGTATTAATTTAGATGAAGCATCTAAACCTTTATATTTTGAAGAAGAAGGGATAGGTTTTATATGTGTTGCTTACCAAACAGAATGTGTTCCAGCATCCCTCAACAGCCCAGGTATTTTTAGATGGAATGATTTAGATCTTATATCTAAACGTATAAAAGAAATAAAATCAAAATGTAGATGGTGCGTTGTAATTAGCCATGGTGGTGAAGAATTCGCTAGTCTTCCTAACCCTTATACAAGAAATCGTTATTTAAAGTATTTAGATATGGGAGCGGATATTGTTGTAGCACATCATCCTCATGTGGTTGAAAACTA
This sequence comes from Tannerellaceae bacterium, assembly GCA_963605145.1. Lineage (GTDB taxonomy): Bacteria > Bacillota_I > Bacilli_A > Erysipelotrichales > Erysipelotrichaceae > Colivicinus. Next base: position 18,532 of record CAVCTP010000005.1, on the reverse strand, counting down.
TGAATTATTTGAAAATAAAGCTATATTTTATTCTCTTGGGAATTTTATATTTGATACAGATTATCAAAGGGTACATTTATATACAGATAGAGGTGTTTTATTAAAACTAATATTTGATGAAGATAGTTTTGATTTTGAAGCTATTGGTACTTATATAAATCGAAATAATGGAAAAATAGAAAAGAGTTATTTACCTGATATCTTTACAAATATAAATAGTGATGAATATGATTTATTAATTCCTTTATCCGCAAAAGGTTTTATTGAAGAAGAAAAAAGGAAAATGATTTATCTAGAACCAGATAAATATAAAGATTGTGATGAAAGTGTTTGGTTAGATTATTTTTATAGTGATAAACCAGATGGCTATTTTAAGAATGAACATATGGATTTAAGTCTTATTTATCCTTTGTCTTTAAAGTATGCTGACGGTACATGGAAAAATAGTTCTTTAGAGAAAGTTAAGAAATATATTTATTCGCAAATTAATGTTAATTAAGAATTGAATATGCTAAGTAATTATTAATAGACCGGTTGAGTTTATAAGGATTCCAATTTAATTTATGCAAAAAAGAATCAGAAAAAATCTGGTTCTTTTTTAGGTACATTTTAGGAAGGATATATAAAATACAAAATATAAATTACGGATAAATAGAAAGGAGGATATAGATGGAACTTAATGGAACTTATCGACATGAGTTAAAATATCAAATAAATTATGCTGATTATTGCGGGCTAAGCAAGCGGTTAAAACTTATTATGAAAACTGATTGTCATGCTAATGATGATGGCTTATATAAAATATCAAGTATTTATTTTGATAATTATAATGACAAGGTATTGAGAGAAAAGATTGATGGTGTTCAAAAAAGAGAGAAGATTCGTATTCGTTATTATAATGATGATTTATCTTTTATCACATTAGAGAAAAAGATAAAACATAATGATTTATGTATGAAGGTAGATGCTCCTATAACTTATGAAGATTATCAAAGGATATTAACGGAACCTGGTTCATGGATGTTGGAACATCCTCAAGAGTTAGTTAGAGAACTTTACTATAAGATGAAGGTACAACAACTTCGTCCTCGAACACTAGTATCTTATGTAAGAGAACCATATGTTTATGATCCTGGAAATGTTAGAGTAACCTTTGATTCAAAGATTAGAACAAGTTTATTTCAAAATAACTTCCTCGATAATCAAATTACAGATGTACCTGCTACTAATATGCCTGGTGATATTATTCTTGAAGTTAAATATGATGCTTATTTACCAGAAACAATTAGATGTTTACTTCAAGTAGGAAATCTTCGCCAAACTGCATTTTCAAAATATGGTACTTGTCGTCGTTTTGGTTAAGTAATAATTTGTAATGAATATATCATTGTAAAACTATTAAAACAGTTATGGCCAACTGTACTTTATATTAAGGCCAAGAAAGGAAATTATCTATATTTTAGATAATAAAAGAAAATTATGAGTTTTAATGACATTTTTAAATCAAGTTTTTTAGAGAATATTTCAGAATTCTCAATTCTTGACACTATTATTGGAATGGTAGTTGCTTTATTAGTTGCCTTATTCATTTTTGTCATCTATAAGAAGACCTTAACAGGTGTAATGTATTCAAGTAGTTTTGCTTTAACACTAGTAGGACTATCATTAGTTACAACATTAGTTATTATGGCTGTAACATCTAATGTAGTTTTATCTTTAGGTATGGTTGGTGCATTATCTATTGTTAGATTTCGTGCCGCAATTAAAGAACCAGTAGAGATAGTATTCTTATTCTGGTCACTTGCTGTAGGTATTGTTATTGGTGCTGGTATGATCCCTCTAGCAATTATTGGTTCAGCAATCATTGGTGTTATTTTGTTACTATTTGCCAATCGCAAAATTCACAATAATCCTTATATTTTAATAATGAATTGTGCTAATGAAAAAGCAGAAAGTAGTGCTTTAGAAGTTCTTGAAAAGCAAACTGAACATTATGTTGTTAAATCTAAGACTATTACAAGTACTGGTATAGAAATAACTGGTGAATTACGTAGTAAAGATGCTTCAACTAATTTTGTTAATACTATTTCGGCATTACCTGGTGTTGATAATGTAACTTTAGTTAGCTATAATGGCGAATATTTGTCTTAAGGAGAACCCATGCTAGCAAATAAACATATCACAAAAATAATTATTGGGATTATGGTACTTGCTGTTGGAATATGTTTTTGTTTAGTTGCTTTTTCTGACAAAATTAAGGAAACGGCAAGTGATACAGGTATCACCATGGAATATGAAACAGAATTATTTGATACAAGTAGTATTATGACTGTTGATATTTTAATGGATGAAGATGATTGGAATGATATGTTAGAAAATGCCATTTCTGAAGAATATTATCAATGCGATGTAAATATTAATGGCACTACATTCTACCAAGTTGCAATTCGTCCTAAAGGTAATACTAGTTTAAGTTCTATTGCGAGTGATCCTGATACCGATAGATATAGTTTTAAATTAGAATTTGATTACTATGTAGATGGTCAAACATGTTTTGGTTTAGATAAATTAGTTTTAAATAATAATTATGCTGATGCTACAAACATGAAGGAAGCATTAATCTATGATATGTTTCAATATTTAGGTGCTGATGCTTCACTTTATAACTACGCTAAAATTTCTGTTAATGGTGAATATTGGGGCGTATATCTAGCCTTAGAAGCGGTGGAAGATAGCTTTATGTTACGAAACTTTGGTGTATCTAATGGCGAATTATATAAACCTGAAGGTTCAAATATTGCTGGTGGCAATGATAATGATTTTGAAGATACGGATTTCAGTAATATGAGCCCACCAGATAATCAAAATGGTAATGAACAATTTGACTTTAAACAAATGCCTAATTCATCTGATGGTTTCCAAAAGCCAGATGATACTACAAACGAATCTCAAAGTGATGTTGAAGAAAGTAATGATACTAAACCTGATAATAATTTTGATATGCAAAATATGACAGGTTCTGGTTTCACAAACTTTACAAGTGGTAGTGGGGCAAATTTAAATTATATTGATGATGATTTAGATAGTTATTCTGATATATGGGATGGAGAAGTTACCTCTAGCAGCAAGACTGACCACAAGCGTGTTGTTACAGCATTAAAGAATATATCTGAAGGAAATGATCTAGAAGATTATATGGATATCGATAATCTATTACGTTATATGGCAGTACATATATTTGCGGTTAATGAAGATAGTTTATCTGGTTCAATGGCTCATAATTATTATCTATATGAATATGATGGTAAATTAAATCTAATACCTTGGGACTATAATCTTTCTTTTGGCGGTATGGGAAGTGGCAGTGATGCTACAAGCGTTGTTAATTCACCAATTGATGATGCATTCTCTAGCACAACTTTCTTTGATACATTGATGGAAGATGAAACATATCACAATCAATATTATGCTTATCTAGAAGAACTTGTAAGCGAGTATATAGAAGGTGGAGGATTTGATGAATTCTATAATCGTGTACGTAGTCAAATTGATGAATTAGTAGAAAGTGATCCAACAGCATTTTATAGTTATGAAGAATATTTAGAAGCTGTAGATACTTTATATCAAGTAGTAAAACTGCGTGGTGAATCTATTGAAGGACAAATCAACGGAACAATTGCTTCAACAGAATCAAGTCAAAGAGATAGCGATACATTAATTGATGCTTCTAGTTTAGATATATCTCTTATGGGCTATATGAATAATGGTGGTGGTAATAACTCTAGTTTTGATAAACCAACATCTTTTGATAATAACAATGAAGAAAAGATGGATTTTGATCAACCGCCAACAAATGATAATGCTGAATCTGATGAAAATAATAATCAAGAAACAAATGAAGGCTCTTTAAATAAAGAAGATGATAATACCACCGACGAAGATAAACAATCACAAAGTTTTGATTCAAGGCCAAATGATTTTCCATCTTCACAATTTAATAGAGATGATTCTAATAGTACACAAGCACCAGATATGCCTAGTGGTAATGATCTTGATGGTAATATGTCTTTTGATGGATCTAATAGTACATCATCTATATCTACAGATAATTTAATAATATATGGTATATCTATAATAATCTTTGTTTCAGCAATGATTTTCGTCCTTCTATATCATAAAAGGTCAAGATAATCTAAACTATAAATATTTCCAACAAAAAAAGAACTGTTGATCATTTGGATTTATACAGTTCTTTATTTGTTTATGGTGCCGACTATAGGACTTGAACCTACCACCTATTCGTTACGAGTGAATTGCTCTACCAGATGAGCTAAGTCGGCGTTTTGTTTTACGCATTGTTATTGTTTCTATTGTGGCACAATTTTTATCTGCGAAAAAGATAACCCATGCTTCTAAAGATTTAGGAAAAGCTGAACCAAGTGGCCACATATGCGCTCTGATTGCATTGTCTTCTAGTTTTGTTATTGAAAAATCTTTATTGGCATTTTCAGCAGCAATTCTAGGATGATGAACACCATGAAGTCTATGCATACCATTTTCTTTGGCATATGAATGCCAATCATATTTAAAATAATCATGTAAAAGTGCTGCTCTGATTAATTGTTTTCTATCAACAGAAAGATTGTGGGTATCAACTATTTCTAAGGCTTTGCAAGCAACAAATATACAATGTTCATAAACTGAAATACATCCATGTTGCATATATTCTTTATGTTTAAGATAGTCTTTATAATTTAAAATATCAGAAGCATATAATTCTAATTCTGCTAGATAGTTTTGATTTAGATATGGGAATTCATTTTGTAACATGAATTCATTTTACTACATTTGTTAAGTGAATAAGAAGTTTTAATTTGTTATATTTTGGATATAAATGTTAAAATTAATTAGTTAAATATAAAGAAAGAAGAGAAAACGAAATGAAAGAAGTATTTGAAAGAGATTTCTTTGGTCGAAAATTACGCATCGAGACTGGCGAAATCGCAAAACAGGCTGGGGGGTCTGTTCTAGTAAGGTATGGAGACACTGTTGTATTATCAACAGCATGTGCTTCAAATGTGGCAAAGGATACAGATTTTTTCCCACTAACTGTATCATTTGAAGAAAAGTTGTATTCAGTAGGTAAGATTCCTGGAGGATTCTTAAGAAGAGAAGGTAGACCTTCTGAACATGCAACATTGACTGCAAGATTAATTGATAGACCTATTCGTCCATTATTTGCCGAAGGTTTTAGAAATGAAGTTCAAGTAGTTAATACTGTATTATCAGTAGATGTTAACTGTTCAGCTGAAATGGCTGCAATGTTTGGTGCTTCATTAGCTCTATGTATCTCAAATATTCCATTTGATGGTCCTATTGCTGGTGTTAAGGTAGCTTATGTTGATGGTGAATTTATTGCCAATCCAACAAGCGAACAAGCAAGCAAATCATCAATTGATTTAACTGTTGCTGGTACTAAGGAAGCATTAAATATGGTTGAAGCAGGTGCTCATGAAGTATCTGAAGACTTAATGTTAGATGCATTAATGTTTGGCCATGATCGTGTTAAAGAACTATGTGAATTTGAAGAAGAAATCATTGCCAAAGTTGGTAAGGAAAAGATGGAAGTAGTTCTTTATGAAATTGATCCACAAGTTAAGGAATATGTAAATGCTAATGGCAAACAAAGACTTGAGGCTGCTGTTTCTATTCATGAAAAACTAGAAGCTTATGCTGCTCAAGAAGCTATAACTAATGAGATGAAGGAACACTTCGCTGCACTTGAAGGATATAGCGAAAAGGATTGTGAAAAACTAGTTAAACAAACTGGTGAATATTGTACACAAATTATTGCTAATGAGATTAGAAGATTAATTTCTGATGAAAAGATTAGACCTGATGGTAGAGCCTTAGATGAAATTAGACCTCTAGATTCACAAGTTGATTTACTTCCTAGAGTTCATGGTTCAGCATTATTCACAAGAGGTCAAACACAAGTTATGTCTATTACAACTTTAGGTCCTCTAGGTGATAACCAAATTATTGATGACTTAACAGAAGTAGAAGAAAAGAGATTTATGCATCATTACAACTTCCCTCCATATTGTGTAGGTGAAGTTGGTAGAATGGGCAATCCTGGTAGAAGAGAAATAGGACACGGCGCACTTGGCGAAAGAGCATTACTACAAGTTATGCCTTCAGAAGAAGAATTCCCATATGCTATTAGAACAGTTGCTGAAGTTATGGAATCAAATGGTTCTAGTTCACAAGCTTCAATTTGTGCTGGCACTATGTCTTTGATGGCTGCTGGTGTTCCAATTAAGGCTCCTGTTGCTGGTGTAGCAATGGGTTTAATCACAACTGGTGAAAATTATTCTATCTTAACTGATATTCAAGGTGCTGAAGACCACTATGGTGATATGGACTTCAAGGTAGCTGGTACTAGAGATGGTATTACTGCTTTACAAATGGATATCAAGTGTAAAGGTATTACTAGAGAAATATTTAAGGAAGCTTTAGCTCAAGCTCATAAGGGAAGAATGCAAATTCTTGATAATATGGCTACTGCTATTGCTGAACCTAGAAAAGAAGTTTCTGAATATGCACCTAAGATGGATACATTCAAGATTCCTACTGAAAAGATTAAGGATGTTATCGGTAAGGGTGGCGATATGATCAATAAGATTATCGAAGAATGCGATAATGTTAAGATTGATATCGATGATGATGGCAAGGTTGTTATTTATCATACATCTAGAGAGGCTATCAATAAGGCTAGAGCTATGATTGAAGATATTACTAGAGAAGCAAAAGTAGGCGATATCTATGATGCTAAGGTTGTAAGACTAGAAAAATTTGGTGCTTTCGTAGAACTATTCAAGGGTACAGATGCTTTACTACATGTTTCTAAGATTAGTTATGAGAAGGTAAATAAGCCAGAGGATGTCTTAAAGATTGGCGATAATATCAAGGTTAAGGTTACTGAGATTGATGAAAAGGGTAGAGTAAATTGTTCTGCAAAAGATTTATTACCTAAACCTGAAAAACAAAATGATGAAGTAAAAAAGGCTGAGGTTAATAAACCAGAAGGCGAAAGAAGATTTTTTGGTAAAAAGAAATAATAAAAGGTAGAAGTTCTAAGGAACTTCTATTTTTTTTGTATAATAATGTTTGTATGCGTATGAGAAAAAAGAAATGGGTATTACCATTTCTAGAAAATGAAAAAGAATATTTAATAGAGAATTTAAATGATTTAAATATTGAAAAACCTATCTATATTGAAATAGGTATGGGAATGGGTGATTTTATTGTTGAATCAGCTATTAAGAATCCTGATATCTTTTATGTTGGCTTAGAAAGAGTAGAAACATGCGTTGCTAGAGCTATACAAAAAGCCCAAGAAAATAAAGTAAGCAATTTTAGAGTAATGCTTGCTGATGCCAGCAATATTGAGGATTTAATACCTAATAAGTCAATTGATAGAATATATCTACATTTTAGTGATCCTTGGCCAAAATCTAGACAACATAAGCGTAGATTAACTTATATGCCTTTTTTAAGTAAATATGAAAAGATATTAAAAGATGATGGTGAATTGATATTTAAGACTGATAATGAAGGTTTCTTTAATGATTCTTTGGAATATTTTGAAAAATCTAATTTTATCTTAAAAGATATCAATCGTAATTATATTAATGAGGATGAACCAATGACAGCATATCAGGCTAGATTTGTGGCTATGGGTATGCCAATCTATTACGCAAAATATGAATTGAAATAATGTTGTATAATTTATCTATGGTTAAAAAATTTTTAAGTATATTATTAATAATATTGTTGTTATGTAGTTGTGGTACAAATAAAGAATATGTTTCTTATACTATTTATCCAATAGGATATCTTTTAAATAGAATAGGTGGCAATAAGATAAATGCTGTTTCTATTCAAAGTGATGATATGGTACAGGTTGCTGAGTTGAAAGAATATGCTATTGATACATTAAATGATTCAACTGTTTTATTCCATATTGGCGGTTTAGAGCCATATATGGACTTATATGATGATGAAATAAAAGAAACTGGTGTTGATATTCAAGATTTATCAATATTAAATGCTTTATATGAATATAAAAGATATACGCCAGTATATGTAAATGGTAAGACCAGTTATGTAGAATCTGCTTATTATGAGGGCGATGTCTTTAATGATATTGATACCTATGATTTTGATCCTTTTATTTGGTTATCACCAATTGGTATGTTATCTATGGCTAAGGATATTAATGAATATCTATCTAGTAACTATTTTGAACAATCACAATATTTTAATGAAAATTATGAAAAACTTGCTGATGAATTAATTGCCTTAGATGCTTCATATAATGCTTTATCTTTACAGCTTGCCGCAAATAATGAAACTATTAAATTTGTATCGATGACTGGTTCATTTGGTTGCTGGCAAAAGGATTATGGTTTCCAAGTTTATCCTATTTGTTTATCTAAATATGGGGCTTTACCAACTGATGAACAATTAGAAATAATTAAGCAAAGAATTATTGATGATGGTGTGGAATATATTGCTTTTGAAGCTAATTTGCCAGAAGAAATGATTGAACTATATAATTCTTTAATTAGTGAATTAGGTTTAAAAAGAGTTAATTTATACAATATCTCATCTCTTACTAGTTCCCAACTTAGTTCAGGAAAAGATTATATGTCTTTAATGTTAGAGAATCTAAGCATATTACAAAATATGGCTACTAAAGTTATTGAAGATTAAATTATGAAATTATTATTAATTGATGGTAATTCAGTACTATTTAGAGGTTTTTATGCCACATGTTACGGCAATATAATGAAAACTTCTAAGGGTGTATATACTAATGCAGTATATGCTTTTGCCAATATGTTAAATAAGGCCATCAAGATGATTAATCCCGATTATCTAGTTGTTGCTTTTGATAAAGGAAAGCATACCTTTAGGCATGAACTAGCACCTGATTATAAGGCTGGAAGAAAACAAACTCCTGAAGAACTCGTTGGTCAATTTGATTTAGTAAGAGAAATGTTAGATGCCTATCATATTCCTTATCTAGAATATGATGATATTGAGGCTGATGATATTATAGGTACCTTATCTAAAAAGTTTATGATTGAAACATGTATCTTATCAAGTGATAGAGATATGCTTCAGTTAATTGATGACAATACCAGTGTTTATATGATGAAAAAAGGTTTATCAGAAATGGCTAAGATGGATGAGGAAGCTTTAATGAAGGAGTGGAATCTAAAACCATATCAAATAATTGAATATAAGGGATTAGCTGGTGATAGTTCAGATAATATCAAAGGTGTTGAAGGTGTTGGCGATAAAACAGCAATTAAATTATTAAATACCTATGATACTTGTGAAGGAATTTATGAACATATTGATGAAATAAAAGGTAAATTAAAAGAAAAATTAATTAATGATAAGGATTCATGTTTCTTATCTAAGACACTAGCAACCATTAAGACTGATTTTGATATACCTTTACAATTAAATGATTTTAAAGTTGATATAGATGAACAAGGTTGTAATGATTTCTTTAAAAAATATGAGATGAATTCTTTAATTAGAACTATTGATCATACAAATATAGAAGAAGTTCATACTGCTAATGTTGTTGATAAGATATCTAAGGATTTATTAAATGAATCCATAATATATTTTGTATCTAATGAATTTTCTTATTACCAAAGAGAATTAATTGGGGCATGTTTTGCCACTGCAGAGAAACAAGAATATATCAGTTTAGAAAATCTTAAAAAAGATAAAGATGTTTTAGATTATCTAGCATCCGATAATAAAAAGGTCGTATTTGATTTAAAAGCTTTATTACATGCATTTGATTATAATGGTTTAAAAATAGGTAAAAATACCGATGATATCTTTTTAATGTGCTTTCTAGCTAATAACTACAACTCTGATTTAGCTAATATTATTTCTAATTATGGATTTGGGGAAGTTAAGGATGCTAAAGAAGTATTTGGTACTGAAAAAAGACCATTAAATGATGAAAATGTTATTATCAATTATGCTTTAAATGTAGCTGCTAAGTTAGCTAAGGTTTATACAAGGGTAAAGATGGAAATCATCGAAAAGAAGATGGATAAGTTATATCAAGACATTGAATTACCTTTACTTTATATTCTTTATGATATGGAAAAAACCGGAGTATATTGCGATGAAAATGATTTAGATGAAATCGCAAGGAATACTTTAGATAAAATAAATAAATTAGAAAAAAATATTTATCAATTATGTGGCCATGAATTTAATATCTCTTCTCCTAAACAATTAGCGGAAGTATTATATGATGAATTAGATTTACCAAATCTTAAAAAAGGTTCAACAAATGCGGAAGTATTAAATAAATTATTAGATTATCATCCAGTTGTAGGAGCAATTTTAGAATATCGTAAATATACAAAACTATATTCTACTTATGCTGAGGGTTTAAAAAAATATATTGGTGATGATAAAAAGATTCATACAATTTTTTCCCAAACTATAACTAATACTGGTAGATTATCTTCTTATGATCCAAACTTACAAAATATATCGATAAGAGATGATGAAAGTAGGGAAATAAGAAGGGCCTTTAAGCCAAGTGAGGGTAGTGTTTTAATAAGTTCTGATTACTCCCAAATTGAGTTAAGAGTTTTGGCTTCTCTAGCAAATGAAGAAAAGATGATTGATGCTTTTAATAGCGGTATTGATATTCATACTAAGACGGCTATGGATATTTTTGGTAAAAGCAAGGATGAAGTTGATGATTTAACTAGAAGACATGCCAAAGCAATTAACTTTGGTGTGGTATATGGTATATCGGATTTTGGTTTATCTAATCAAACACAATTATCTTTAAAGGATGCTAAGAAGTATATCAATGATTACTTTATTACCTATCCAAATATCAAAAAGTTCTTGGATGAACAAGTTTCATTCTGTGAAGAAAATGGTTACGTTGTAACCATGAAAAATAGAAGACGTTATATCAAAGAGATTAGTGATCGTAATTATATGATGCGTGAATTTGGTAAAAGAGCTGCTATGAATGCTACCATTCAAGGTAGTGCTGCTGACTTAATCAAAATAGCGATGATTAATATCTATAATGAAATAAAGAAAAATAATTTAAAATCAAAATTAATCTTACAAGTTCATGATGAATTAATATTTGATGTACCACAAGATGAATTAGAAACAATGAAGAAGATGATTCATGATGTTATGGCTAATGCTTATAAATTAAAAACAAAATTAGATTGTTCTATGGCTTTTGGTAAAGACTGGTATGAGGCTAAATAATGCCTGAACTTCCTGAGGTACAAACTGTTCTTGATACTTTAAAAAAACAAATCAAGGATAGCAAGATTATAGATATAGATATTAGATATAAACCAATAATCTTAAATGATTGTGATGATTTTAAGAATAAATTAATTAATCAACATTTTAGGTCATTTAAAAGAAGAGGAAAGTATTTATTATTTGAAATGGATGATATTACTTTGGTATCACATCTTAGAATGGAAGGTAAATACTTTGTTTTAGATGATGATACACCATTAAATAAACATGACCATGTTATATTTTATTTAGATGATGACAGACAACTAAGATATAACGATGTACGTAAATTTGGTAGGATGGAATTAATTGATAAGGATAAAGATTATCGTAATTTCCATGATTTAGGACCTGAGCCATTTTCTAAAGAATTTAATTTAGAATATTGTAAGCAATATTTAAGTAATAAAAAGATACCTATTAAACAAGCCCTATTAGATCAAAGTTTTGTGGCAGGAATAGGTAATATATATGCTGATGAAATATTATTTAAAAGTAAAATAAATCCTACAAAACATACAAATGAATTAAGCGATGAAAATATTATAGATTTAATATCATCAAGTAAATCTATATTAAAAAAAGCCATTAAAAAGGGTGGCACAACTATTAGATCTTATACCTCATCTTTGGGTGTTACTGGTAGATTTCAATTAGAGTTAAATGTTCATACTTTAGATAGATGTAAAATATGTGGAACAGAGATAAAAAAGATAAGAGTTGCTTCTAGAGGGACATATTATTGTCCAAAATGTCAAAAATGAAAATAGCTATTACAGGAACCATTGGTTCAGGAAAATCAGAAGTAAGTAGATATTTAAATAATTTAGGTTATGATGTTTTTGATTGTGATAAAGAGAATAAAGATATCTTAGATAAATATTCTTATAATTTATTGTCATATCATTTTCCTGATTGTTTTGAGAATAAAAAGTTAAATAAGAAGAAACTTTCTGATGATGTTTTTAACAATAAAGATAATAAAGAAATATTAGAGGCTATTATGCATCCTTTAATATTAGGAAGATTAATCGCTAGAAATGATGATTTATTATTTGCGGAGGTGCCATTATTATTTGAAGCAAATTGGCAAGGTTATTTTGATGAATCATTATTAATAATATGTGACAAAGAAATAGCAATTAATAGACTTATAAATAGAGGTTTAAGTTTACAGGATGCCAAAAGGAGAATTGCTAGTCAAATGCCTGTTGAAGAAAAAATAAAAAAAGCTAATAGAATCATATATAATAATGGTAGTTTAGAAGAGTTACATAAAGAAATAGATAAATATCTTAAAGAGTTATATGCTAGGCAATGATTTATATAAAGTTGAAGTGAAGAATGAATTATCTAATGAGAGACTTAAATCTCTTGTTTTTTTCTATGCTCCACTAGTAGGCAGTGATGCTTTATATCTATATCAATATTTATCTTTAAGAGGTCCTAATATTAGTTTTATTGAATTGAATGAATTATTAAATTCTTTAAATATTTCTATTGATAAATTTGAAAAACAATGTGAAAAGTTAAATGAATATAAATTATTAAAAACATTAAGAAAAGATAATAAATATATTTTTATTTTAAATAGTCCTATGACTAGAATTGAATTCACAAAGGATGATATTTTTGTTAGAGATTTTATCTTAAAAACATCAGGTCCGCATTATCAAGAGATTTGTTCTGATATTTATTCTGATGATGCTCATGTTGATTTTGAAGATGTTTCTAAGAAGTTATCATCAGATGTAATTGATAATTGGAGTGCAAATGATGAGACTTATTTAAAAAAGAATAAGAGTAATAAGAAATATAATTTCAATACCTTATTTGATATAAATATATTCTTAAAAGATATATCTACTAATTTACTTCCTATGCGTTTTAGAACGGAGAAGAATTTAAAAGAGATTGCAACCTTAGCGGATTTATATAATATTTCTTATGACAAGATGAGAGACTTTTTGCCAAGTGTGGCTAGGGATGAAGAAGATAGTTTAGATTTATCATTATTAAGATATAAATGTATGGCAGCACATACAAACTATCAAACAGTAGAAAATGGTAATTATGATGTTCCTTGTATTATCTTTTTAATGAATAAGCAAAATGGTAAAGAAGTTACGGATTATGATAAGAAGGTATTACGTACTTTATCAGAAAAATATAATTTAAGTACCAGCGTTATTAATGCTTTAATTGAATATACTTTAAATAAATATGATAATAGACTTCATCAAGAGTTTTTATATTCTAATGCTGCTGATTTACATAGAAATAATATTACTAATGCTAAAGATGCTTTAAATAGATTAAGAAATGCCTATAATACAAGTAGTGGTAAAAAGAGTGTTACCACTTTGCCTAAATACGAATATTCTAAAACAGAAAAATTATCTAGAGAAGAAATAGAGAACGAATTAAAAAAGGCTGGTAAGTTATGAGTAAGGAATTAGATTTAATTAAAAGTGATAAATATCTAAATGACTTCTTTATAAGAAATAGCTTATCTGATGCTTATTTAGAGAATAATAAGAGTAAGCTTTTAAGGATATATAAATCTAGATCTTTATGTAATGGCTGTAGAGGCCTTAGTATGTGTAAGCAATCAACAAATGGTCAAAGATTAGATTTACGTTATGATGGTGTATTAATTGATGAAATAGAAAATTGTTCATATGCTTTACCAAATATAAGGAAAGAAAACTTTATTAAATCATATTCTTATTGTGATATTCCAACTAACCTAATTGATATTAATTTAGATAATATTAAACCTACTAGTGATCAAGAAGAATTATATGTAAGATTAAGAAAAATTGTTGAAGGTAATAATAAAGGTTTATATATTTATGGTAATAATGGTAGTGGTAAAACATATTTATGTATTGCCTTAGCTAATAGTTTAGTATTAAAAAAACAAAAGGTTGCTTTTGTGAAGGTTACTAATTTTATTAAGGATATGAAATCTTATATTGCAGATAGAAGTGCTTTATTTGATATTAATATGAATACTTTACAAAAATGTAATTATTTAATATTAGATGATATAGGTTGTGAGGCTGTTTCGGAATTTGTAAGAGATGATATTTTATTTACTATTTTAGATTATCGTTTAGAAAATAAATTAACTACGATATTTACTTCTAATCGTGATAAGGCTAATTTAGAAGAACATTATACATATGATAGAAAGAATAATTCTGATGCTATTAACGCTAGACGTTTAATGGTGAGAATAGATAATCTAGCTGATGATTATGTATTATCAGGTAAGGATATGAGGAGGGAATATTAATGATAAGAAGAATAGGTATGTTGACTTCTGGTGGCGATTCACCAGGTATGAATGCTGCTATTAGAGCAGTAACAAGAACTGCTATAGAAAGTGGTATTGAAGCTGTTGGTATTAGAGATGGATATAAAGGTTTAGTTGAAGGTAATTTTGTTACTTTTAATAAGAACTCTGTATCAGAAATATTATCTCGTGGTGGAACAATATTAGGTTCAGCAAGACTTCCAGAATTCGCAAAAGAAGAAGTTTTACTTAAGGGTGTTGAAAAACTAAAAGAGAACAATATTGATGCTTTAATCACAATTGGTGGTGATGGTACTTATAAAGGTGCTGCTGCTTTAACTAGACATGGCATTAATTGTATTGGCCTACCAGGAACTATTGATAATGATATTCAAGGTACTGATTTCACAATTGGTTTTGATACTGCATTACAAACAATTGTTGAATGTGTCGATAAATTAAAGGATACATCTAGTTCACATCATCGCTGTTCAGTTGTAGAAGTAATGGGCAATAAGTGTGGTGATCTTGCAATCTACTCTGGTATCTCATGTGGTGCAGAAGTTCTAATCACTCCTGAAACTGGTTATGATGAAGAAGCTGTACTAGAAAAGATTAAATATTTAGAAGCACAAGGTAAAAATCATGCCATTGTTATTGTTTCTGAAAAAGTTTGTGATGTAAATGCTTTGGCTAATAAAGTATCAAGTGCTACAGGATTTGCTGGCAGGGCAACAATTCTAGGACATATTCAAAGAGGTGGCTCTCCTTCACCTAGCGATAGAGTACTTGCTTCAAGAATGGGCAACAAGGCAGTTGATTTATTGATTGCTGGAGTTGGTGGCCATTGCGTAGGTATTAGAAATAACACTATAATCTCTATGCCTATTGAAGAGTGTATAAATGCGCCAAGGGTAAGCCGTAAAGATTTCTATAAATTATTTGATAGATTAGTATAAAAAACTTGAAGATTACTTCAAGTTTTCTTTTAAAAAGGAACATCTTTGGATGTTCCTAATCTTTTTTCATGGCATCAATATGATTTAGTATTACTGGAATTACAATTGGGTTATGATTTGTTTTTTCATATAAATATGGTTCAAGAGTGTTTCTGATACAATTCTTTAAATCACCAAAGGTAACTTTTTGTTTCATAGCATTCTTTAAAGCATCATAGACAATTAATTCTGCTTCTTTTATTAAGGTTTGTGATTCTTTTAGATAAACAAAGCCACGAGATACAATACCAGGTCTACATAAAATCTTATTAGATCTTGAATCAATACATACAATAACTGCAACTAATCCATTATCAGCTAATATCTTACGATCTTTAATGACTGAGGTTGAAAGTCCTGAAATATCATTACCATCAACATATATAGCATCAGTTTGAATTCTTGTATTTGAACGATATACTTCACCTTCATGTAGTACTAAGGCATCACCATTTGAACAAATGAAACAATTTTCTTTTGGAATACCTGTTTCAACTGCTGAATCAGCATGAAGTTTCAACATCTTATATTCACCATGCATTGGCATGAAGTATTTAGGTTTAATAAGTTGTAACATTAACTTTTGTTCTTCTTTAGAAGCATGTCCGGTAGTATGTAAAGAAGATAGAGTTGAGTTGGCAAGTACTTTTGCGCCATTTCTAACTAATTGATTGACAATACCACCAATATTTAAGGCATTGCCAGGAATAGCACTAGATGAAAATACTACGGTATCTCCTGGAATTATATGGACATATTTATGTGAACCCCCAGCAATTCTACTTAATGCTGCAAGTGCTTCGCCTTGTGAACCAGTACATACAATACATAGTTTTTCAGGTGGGAATTGGTTAACTAATTCTTGCGATATAAATGTATCTTCTGGTACATCAATAAATTTTAGTTGCATACCAATTTCAACAACATTTTCCATAGATCTACCAATGACACATACTTTTCTATCACAATCTTTAGCCGTTCTAATAATTTGCGCCAATCTATTAACATTAGAGGCAAATGTTGAAATAATAAATCTACCAGTAGTTTTCTTCATTACATCATTGATGGCAGAAGCAACTTGTTTTTCAGAGATTGAGAAACCATCTACTTCAGAGTTGGTAGAATCTGACATCAATAAAGTTACACCAGCTACACCAATATAAGCCATTTTTTGATAATCAGAATTTTGGCCAATTGGTGTTAAGTCAAATTTAAAGTCACCAGTTTCTACGATTCTACCATTTGGGGTATTAATTAATACACCTAGAGAATCAGGAATTGAGTGAACTGTATTAAAGAAACCAATCTTGAAGTGTTCTGTAGTAATAGAAGAATTTTCATCAATTAGAATAACTTCTGTTTTTGATAATCTTCTTCTTTCTTGTAGTTTCTTTTCAATTAAGGCCTTTGCGAATCTTGGGGCATATATCTTTTGTACAGGACAAGCAATTAAAAAGAAAGGAATGCCGCCAATATGGTCTTCATGACCATGGGTAATAATTAAGGCTTTTACTTTATCCTTATTTTTTATTAAATGGGTATAATCAGGTATTACATAATCAACACCTAAAAGTTCATCATCAGGGAATTTAACTCCCGCATCAACAACGATGATTTCATCATCGTGTTCAAAACAATACATATTTTTACCGACTTCGCCAAGACCACCTAATGCGTATACTAAAGTATCTTTTTTAGGGTCATAGTTAGTGCCGTTATAAGACTTTGAATTTGCCATATTCCTCCATTAAAAATAAATTATATAAGTAAATTTCTTACTAATAAAATTCTAAAACAATTAAATCATTTATTCAATTACAATTGCATCAGGATCAACATATTTAGGGTTATTTTTATTGATATGATCATAGAATAATATACCTTTGAAATGATCTAATTCATGCTGTAAAACAATTGCTAGATAACCTTCAGCTTTGATGATTATTTGTTTGTCTTGTAATAAATCATAAGCCTTAACTTTAATTCTAGCAGAACGATAAATATATCCTTCATGTTCATCTACTACTGATAAACAACCTTCACCAGAACTTAAATATGCCTTTTCAATAGAATTACTTATAATCTTGGGATTAACTAAGGCATATTCATATATTTTTTTACCATCACCATCTTTAATAATGATGGCAGTCATTTTCTTTTTTACACCAACTTGAATAGCGCTGATACCAACAGCAGGTCTAAGATTATACTTCTCAGCAAGTTCTTCAATTGTTGAATCATCAACATATTTAAGCATATCTAATAATAAATCTTTATCTTGCTTAGATAGGGGAAGCTCAACATCTAAAGATTTTTGTCTAATTAAAGGATTATCATCCTTGATTATTGTCTCGTTATTTATAAGCATACAAATATTATAATACAGAAATTGCTGTGATAGAATTTATTTGATGCATAAGATTTTGAAATTTCGTTTAGCTAATAAAGCTGTAACATTATCTGCCTTATTGTTGGTATTATATGGTTCTTTAATGATTGCATCAGCTGAAATGGGTAATAGTGTAGGCGATAGTGATTATCTAAAGGGAGTTATTATAAAACAAGTTATATTTGCTTTAGCGGGAATTTTTTGTTTCTTCTTTTTTATGAACTTTAGAGTATTTAGATTAAGAATGCAATTTTATTATATTGGCTATGCTGTTTTGCTTGTAGCATTACTAGCTTGTCGATTATTTGGCCAAGCCAACGGTGCTTATGCCTGGATTAGAATTGGTAGTGCCATCACAATTCAACCTTCGGAATTTTGTAAGGCCTTTATGATTATCTTTGGGGCGAAGATGTTAAGTAAGGATTATGGTCAAGAAAACTATAAACTTAT